>ONFW01000267.1 GCA_900317215.1 uncultured Eubacteriales bacterium
AAATACCGACTTCATTGACAAGAAATGCAAATCTATGGGTCAAGGCTCTTGTCTTTCCGGAACCCGCGCCGGCAATGACCCTGATATATCCTTCCATAGAAGTTACCGCTTCAAGCTGAGAAGGATTGAGATTTTCTAATATGTTTTCCATTGGTTTTCTCCGGTTTCAGATAGTATTACGTATAGTGTAAGCGCAGACAAAGGTGTATTGTCTCTCCGCTGTATCGCTCCTTAAAAGCATATATCTATACAATTATATACGTCACAATGATGATTTTCAACTGCAATTACAGAACAAATAACCTATTTTACATTTTTGTACATCAAATACAATAAACCTCGACATTTTAACACCCCTGTATATTCAAAGCTTCGCTCAATGAATGAGACACCCCGAAGACCTCTGACGACCTCTGACAACAAATATACCGAATACATCCTTTGATCTTCCAAATGTAAATTGCTCAGAGTAGTAACGAAAAAAGGAGGATAGGAAGCTCCTCAGGACATATTACTTTATTACCTTGCAGATATATTATACTACTAAGACTGCTGATATTGGTTGAAATAAAGTAACAAATAAAAACTAACAGAAACCTATTGAATATCATCAGACAATTTGGTAGCATTATATTATAACCATTTTCAGGGAGGTATTATAGTATGCCGGATACAAATAATGTCACGAAGGAATTAGAGGTACTCAGACCGGGACAGTATACAATAAATAAAGTAAATAAAGTATTGGGTATTAGCCCTAGTGATATTGACCCGGAATCCAGTACACAAGCGTTTTATGAAAAACTTTGGGGAGGATTATGTAGTAATAAAGATGCAATTCAAGATAGTCTTAGGGAAAAATACAATATTGAAACAACCATTAAAACAACCGATACTTTTCGCGAGCGCTTTATAAAGCTATTTGAAGAACATGAGAGAGAGGCTGCATATGAGAATTCATATATAAAAAAATCGGAAGAAATGATAAATAATCTTCAGATACAAAAAGAACCGAACGAACCGAACGATCAACTGAATTTTATGAAGGAGCCTATCAAACGTAATATCATTAACGTCTGGTTATATAATAACGTAAAACCGTCTGATTGGCGCTCAAGGCTTACGCTTTACAAGCTCTCTTTTGCATATGATCTCACCTGGGAGAAACACACAGAGCTGTTCTTAAAAGTATGCCGGTCAAAGCTTTATTGGCGCGCACCGGAGGAGTTATGCCTCACCTACTGCAAAAAAAATAAAAAAACTTATAAAGACGCAGTCAATATGTATATCAATTATCTCAATAACACTACCGCTTCTGTACAGGACAGCACTCCCTCTGATGTTGACCTTTCGAAAAAAAGTACAAGAACGGCATTTGACGCCGCTCTTTCAAAAGACGAGGATGAGTTTATCGCTGCTCTATCCAATCTCAGCCTTGAAGTCACGGCGGAAACCATCAATAAAGAAACCATTGAACTGATCGCTGAAACTTTGAAGAAAAAGATTTCTGTGGAGAATAAGAAACGTGTGGTTTATATAAATAATTTTCTTACCAATAAGAAGTACTGTCTTTATCCAAGCAAAGAAGAAATCGATTTACCTGATGTGTTTGTTATCAATTTCGAATCTGATGCAAAAGGAAAAGGGAATTATAAAGATATCCTACGGAAAAGGAAGAAATATATTATCTGTAAGTTCTATAACACGTTTTTTTCTTATAGTACAGATGAAGATAAGTTTATCCTCAAAGAACAGCCCAATGATAATAAGGGAAGAAGGGAATGTTTTATCAGCTTTATTGGTTCATTAAACAAAAAACTGATACTCATGAATCTGCCTGTAATGGACTATCTTGACGATTTTGACCGAGGGATCATACTTGCGGCGGCATACGTAATAATAACAAATGACGACAGAACATTAAGCGGTATTCTTTGCGATATAGTATAAGAAAAGAAATAAAGATCAACCGGCGGTCTGTAACTCTTTTTCCATGACAATTCTCCTCTGATGGTTTATAATTGAGACACCAAATCAGAGGAGGTGCCGATATGAACGGAAAAATATTTCACCTGCGAATTTAGAACAGACGTGATCTCATCTCTTAAAAAGGAAGGAGAAAATAGATCATGCAGTTCACGTTTCAGCAGGTACTCAACACTAATGACAGAACGATCATAGACACCTGCACGATACTTAACAAAGGCTTTATCAGACTCATAAGGTCAGGCATAACAGCTATAACCGACAGTAAGAAAAGTATCAGTATCCCCTATCAGGTCCTTAATGAGCTGAACCGACTTGGAGCAGACAGTTCCGGGCAGGAAGCTCTTGCCGCAAGAGAGATGCTGTGTAAGATAAACAGGCTGCATAACTCACACGTGGTACAGTACATAGGGGATAAATATGACAGTACCCATGCTGATGAGAGAGTGCTGGAGTATATTCTCCAAAATCGCAGCCATGAACAGATCGCCGTTATTACACAGGATACCGGATTGTCCTTTGATCTGTTGGCAATGAACAGTCTGGAATCCTTTGAAGGAAGACGTGTCAGTGTATACAGGATCGACAAAAGAGGAAATATAATACCGTTTATCAGGAAGGATGGATCTAAAATGTTTATAGAAAATGCGCCGGAACAGGTATGGTTAGACAAAGAAGCAATTATGAGCGCCGGCTTTAAGCCTTTTATGCGTCGCTACATACAAGCGCAGGAGGAAACCATAACACCTGTTGTTATTCATGCCGCTGTCATCAACGAAATTGAAAAAATATCAAATGAGTTTTATGCTGCAGAAGCTGCACACGTGGAAAATGTACTTGAACTGCTGCATAATCTTAAAGAAAAGGAACTTATGAAGATGATGGGAAATCCAAAAGAGCCCTTTGACTCTGCTATGCAGTATATCAACGCTTTCATTCGCAACCGTATTAAATTCAGGATCGTATTCATTTCCAATAACAAAAAACTTGCGCAGGACTTTATGTCGCTGAACGAACTTACATCATTCGACGGTCATCCGGCTCAGGTGAAATATCTTAAGCCTGACGGCACAACAGAAGAGTACGCGAATATCGAGCCCGATGAAAGCATCGGTATAGATGAGACTCCGGAAGAACGAAACGACCGTCTGCTCAGATCATTGGGCATCTGAATTTCTGACAATCAGGCACTGGGGAGGCTTTAATATGAAAAGGGACCCGCTCGCAAAAGGCAGCAAGATAACGATCGATAATAAAACATTAACAATAAAAGAAGTGTGCGGCCGTGGTACCAGCAGCATCGTTTACTATGCTGAGGATAACGATCAGAAAGTGATCGTCAAGGAGATCTATCCTGCCGGTCTTGGAATAAAAAGAGCCAATAGCGGTTCCCTTCTGGTGCCTGATAATAACAGGGAATTTTTCGATACCTATATTGATCGTGCCAATTCTACATTTGAGATACAGAAAGAGCTGCATAACAACGAAAAAACAAACCATGCCACGTTATTTACGTATGGCAAAGGTGAATGCAACGACACGGTCTATTATGCATCGGAGTATAATGCCGGCTGTACATTAAAAGAATGGATAAAAAAAGAAAGGATAAAGGATAACCGAAACAATGTCGGTTTCATTCCTGATCTGCTGAAGATCTGCAGTCGAATTGCCGATGTTCTTCAGGAATATCACAAAAAAGGACTTATGCATCTCGACGTCAAGCCCGATAATATTTTGGTAGAAATTGGCAAAGACGATTACTATATCCGTATGTTTGATTTCGACTCCGTGTATAGCCTTGATGACATAAAAAGCGAATACGTCCGTTACAGTCCGGGCTATGTTGCGCCTGAGGTTGAATACTTCCCCCAAGACATTGACCTGAACCGAACGGATATTTTCTCGGTAGGAGCAATTCTGTACGAAGGAGTCTTCGGAGACATTCCGCCGGAAGATGTACAGGATTACAGATATGAGTTTGATTATTCCAAAATTGATGCTCTGAAGTCTCTCTCCCCTGAGCTTCAGCCGGTGCTTACGGAAATATTCAGAAGAACGCTCTCCATTGTTGTAAGCAGCAGATATTCCGGAGAGAAAAACGACGATAAAAACGACGATCTTGCATCGGCACTGTTAAAGGCATATAACATCGCTAAGTACGAATACTATCTTGCAAATGACGATATTCAATGGAATTTCACTGAAAAGAAATTGCTGCAGCGCACGAAGGAGCTTGAAAATATACACGAAGCCTTGCAGAAAAAGAAGCTTGTTTATCTTTACGGTACAGGAGGTACAGGAAAAACGTGGCTTACAAAAGCATACGCTGCAAAATATAAAAACGAATATGTCTTTGTGCAATCCGTAAAATACAATAGAAATCTGAAAGATACATTAAATGACATCCGGGTAGACAGCAGTAACAGCAACACCGGCAAAAAGCCTGCGGGTGTTGAACTGTTGGGAAAAATAACAGCAGCTAAAACACTTATCATAATAGATAACTATGAATGCAAAGACAGCGAAGCCGAAGAGCTTCTTACACTACTGAAAAACTCGTACTCATCAGTCAGATTTATCATGACCTCCCGCACTGAACCGGAAACTCTTTTTGAAACTGTCGAGGATTTGAAGACCTATTTTTTCTCTTATACTACAGATAAAACAAATGACCCAGACTTTAATAATGCTCTTGTTTACCCAGACTTTAATGATGCTCTTGTAGATTTGTTTTTTGCAAATGCCTGCGACGGATTACGTGAGAAAGAAAACACAATCAAAGAAAAATATAAAAAGGACGTCAGATCATTCACAGAAAAGTATCATCATATCATGTTAACAGTTCTTGCCTCACGTTTTGCAAAAACAATTCTCATCCATAATCGGGAAGGTTTTCCCGATTTTTTAGATAAACTGAATAAAGATGTATCATTTGGCAAGAATGAAAGTCACCAGTATCAAAAACAGGTTTACGATAAACTTTCGGCACTGTTTGACGTTGCGGATTTCGATGACGAAAAAAAGCGCATCATGCTGAATGCCTGTGTAATGGCACAGAACAGCATAAAAGAAGATTTGTTCTGCGTAATGGCCGGAATAGAATTGGATAAATGGACAAACACAAATTCCACTGTAAACGAATTAGTATCCTCAAGCTGGCTTGTGCGCGAAATAAAGAGGGAACGTTTCGG
>ONFW01000266.1 GCA_900317215.1 uncultured Eubacteriales bacterium
ATACTATTCCTCAATGTATATCTTCGTAGCGGTCGTGAGGTTAGCCGTAAACTTATCAATACTGATCTTACCGTCGAAGTAATCCTGCAGGATCGGTAATACCACATGATTCGAGTAGTAGTCATAATACAGATCAGTATACAGATTGACAGAGTTGATGCTTTCGATATGAGTAATAAGCGCCTGTATGGTCGGATCAAGATTCTTCTTTCTGCCTATAATTTTTCCCTCGTCATCATGGATATTGTAGGCATCTCTGATACAGTTTTCATATACAGAATTCCGCACCGGCAGACAGTCCGCGCCGCCTCCGTACAAGTATTCCTCTTGTGTTCCGGCGTAGAGATTTTGTAGATGCTCGCCCAGCAGATATTTCAGGAATGCTAAGATCTTATCGTCCTTCTTCGTGTTGGAGTTGACGAATATAGCATAGTCGATCCCAGCAGAATAGGTACTGTCGTCCTTTTCAAAGCATGAATACAGCACCTTGCGTTTGGTGCTGTTGTCGGGATCATCCCCCTCGCTTGTGGGGCGTGATCGCTCTATCCAAATCGGATTGGAGTGAGTGTCAAAATAGCTGAACAAAAACGGCTTGACCTCATACGCTTCGGGATCACCGGTGTCCTCAAACAGCGAGGTGCTCGAATGCTTTTTTAGCTTCATCAAAAATTCGAGTTTATCCTTGAAATCATCATCGAAAGAAGTGGTTTTCTTTTCATAATCCACCCGAGAATTGATCAGCTTCAAGATAACAGAATCGGCATTCGCGCCTCCGCTCCACAGCTCATCACTCATGAAATAATACTCTCCGGGGTATTGAAGATAGTCGGAGAAAACATCTTCCATGTTCTCAAAGGTCAAGTGATACCCCTGCTTTGTCGGCATATGATAATTCTCAAATACCTGCTCATACCCGACTAAGGTATTGACCCGATAAAAAGCAGGGATAAAGTATCGCTTGCCGTCATAGACTCCTGCATCCATGATCGTTTGATTATAGTCATCAAGATTGATTTTGTCTTCTGATGTATCGTTTTCGATCGGCCCATTCAGATCACGGAACGCGCCGTTTTCTATCAGCTTTTCGAACGGTAGATTCATATATTTGGAGAACAGATCGGGGCCGCTGCCGGACATCACCTCGATATTCAATCGTTCGGACATCGTTTCATAGTCCTCAAACTCGATCAGCTTGATCTTCATATCTTCCGTTGAGTGAGAGCTGCACCAGCGGTTGTAGCGCTTGATAATCTCGACCATCTGATCCATGTATTGTTCTGTGTAGTAGTAGGTCAACTGTTCGCTGTCTGCGGAGGTGTTTTCGACTTCACCGCAGGAACAGCACGTCACAGTCATAACCAGTGTTAAAAATAAACATAATAATCTTTTCATGATAATCACCCTGTATCATCATAAAATCGTCATCTGTAAAAGGTCTGTAGAAACAAAAATATTTCGCACAAAACTATTGATAATATTGCACGATTAGTGTATAATAATAGCACAACCATGAAGGAGGTTATAAATATGTCAATTACCGCAACCGAACTCAAACAAAACCTCGGCAAATACCTGATCCTTTCGCTGACAGAGGATATTTTCATCACCAAGAATGGCAAGATCGTCGCCAAATTATCGAATCCGTATCAGACCCGTGTAGAAACTGCAACTTCGCTTTTCGGCGTGCTCCCGAATGATATAACGCTGGATGAAGCCAGAGCGGAAAGGCTGGGCGCTATATGAGAGTGCTGCTTGACACTTGTATTGTCATTGACGCTCTGCAGAGCAGAGAACCGTTTTCTGCCGACGCACAAGCAATATTCCTTGCTGTTGCCAACCGTGCGATAGAGGGTTATATCACGGCGAAGTCCATTACGGATATTTATTATCTGACTCACCGTCTGACCCATTCAGATAAAGCAACAAGAGATATTCTGAATAAGCTGTTCTCGCTTTTCGGCGTGTTGGATACAACAGCCAACGACTGCCGCGAGGCGGTATTCTCGGATGTATCCGACTACGAGGATGCTGTCATGATCAATACCGCAGAGCGTGAGAAGATGGATTATATCGTAACGCGCAATGTTCGCGACTATTCCAAGTCCGATGTTCCTGTTTTGACTCCGGCAGAATTGCTGAACAAAATAGCAGAGTAAAAGAATCCGAACCTGATTCATGATCGGGTTCGGATTTGCTATAACGTCAAGGCTCAATGCATTATACTACAGACTAACTACAGATTGAAGGTGTACAATACCATGGGTGATGATATGTACCGCGCTTTACTGGTCGAGGACGACCCGCATATCCGAGAGATGATATGCGATCATTTTTTATGAAAAAAGCAAAAACACCCTCCTTGTCGATACCGCTGAAAACGGTCAGGAGGGTGTAGAAAAGGCGTATGAGAACGCCTATGATATTCTGATACTGGACGTTATGCTGCCCGAAATGGACGGCTTTGAGATCTGCCGTGAGGTCAGAAGGCACAGCGACGTACCGATCATCTTCCTGACGGCGCGTGTTGCCGAGGAGGATATGCTGCGCGGCTACGCTCTCGGCTGCGATGATTATGTGACAAAGCCGTTTCCTTTGCCGGTGCAGTATGAAAAGGTGAACGCGGCGAACCGGTCGGAACAACAATACCGTTTGGTTATCTGAAAAATCCTGAGTATAAAGGAAATCAGAAGGAAGCGCCGTGGCTGATAATCGATCCGCAGACAGCGCCGATTGTGAAGAGAATCTTCGAGATGTACGCTTCCGGTATTGGTATCAGAAGGATATGCAATCAGTTTGAAGAGAAGAAAATTCTCTCCCCGAGCGTGTATCTGTTTAGGAAAACCGGGAGCAAAAGCGGTAATCCGGATTTGTCAAAACCATATCATTGGGGTCAAACCACTGTTAGAAAAATGCTTAGTAATCAAATTTACTGTGGGGATACGGTGAACTTCAAGACCTACAGTAAATCCAATAAGCTGAAGAAAAGGCTGAAGAACGACCCCACAAAGGTTCTGATCTTCAAGGATACACATGAACCGATAGTTGACAGAGCTTTGTTCGAGACAGTCCAAAAGCATTTTGCCGGTCGCAAGCGTCCGGACAAGATGGGTGAAATGGATAAGTTCGCCGGATACCTCTACTGCGGTGACTGCGGCAAAAGAATGTATCTTCATAGAGGTAAGACCATCAGCTCC
>ONFW01000265.1 GCA_900317215.1 uncultured Eubacteriales bacterium
AAGTATGACGGCGGCTTTGATTTTGACCTTGATGCATCTGCTTTCCTTTGCGGCGACAGCGGCAAGGTATTCAACGATCAGGACTTCGTTTTCTATGGCAATGTAAAGCATGCTTCGGGCTGCGTTATACATTCGGGTGACAACACAACAGGCTCCAGCGACGGCGATGACGAGGTCATCAATGTTGATCTCAGTCTCGTTCCCGAGAATATCAGCAGGATCGCCTTTACGGTTACCATTTATGATGCAGACACTCGTCATCAGAACTTTGGTCAGGTAAGCAATGCTTATATCCATATCATAGATCAGGTAAGCGGCCAGGAGATCATTCGTTATGATCTTGGTGAGGACTTCTCTGTTGAAACAGCAGTCGTAGTCGGCGAGATCTATCGCTACAACAACGAGTGGAAGTTCAACGCTATCGGCAGCGGCTTCAGCGGCGGTCTGTTCGCTCTCTGCCAGAACTTTGGTGTAAACGTGTAATAGCTGCGCTTTCCGAAAGGGTGATAGTATGGCAGTAAACCTGCAAAAGGGTCAGAAGGTCGAGCTTCGCAAGTCGAGCGGCGGTTCACTCACAAAGGTCATCGTAGGTCTTGGCTGGGACGAAGCAAAGCTGACAAAGGGCTATTTCCTCAAAAAGAAGCCCGAGGAGATAGACTGTGACGCATCTGCATTTATGTGTCAGGGCGGTAAGGTCGTAAGTACCTCTGATGTTGTATATTTTAACAATCTTACTCATGAAAGCCGTACCGTGCAGCACCTCGGCGATAACCTGACAGGTGCAGGCACAGGCGACTCAGAGCAGATAATCGTTGAGCTTGACAAGCTTCCTGCTGTTTATGATAGGATCGTATTTGTTGTCAACATCTATAAGGCGCGCGAGAGGGGACAGCACTTCGGTATGCTCCAGAACGCTTATATAAGGATATCAGACGACAAGGGTGCCGAGCTTTGCAGATATAATCTCAACGAGCAGTATCAGGATATGACAGCCATGGTCTTTGGCGAGATCTACCGCTACAACGGATCGTGGAAGTTCAACGCTATAGGCCAGCCTACAAAGGATAACAGCGTAGGTGAGCTTCTCAGCAGGTTCAGATGATCCTTAGCTGAAAAAATGAATATTTAACAGAGCGGAAATACTATTTTGATTTCTGCTCTGTTTTTCTGTAGTTTCAAAATTTATGATTTGTGAGGAAAATATGATAAGAGTTTGGTTCAATCATTGGTTCAGTACGGTATATAAGCTGATAGAAATGCTCAGGGAAGAGCAGGCTTATTACATAATAGGAACAAATCAGTTTCAGAACGCCGTATACAGGCTTGTCTGCGATGAGTTTTACACCGAGCCTGTTCTTGACGGCGAGGCTTATGCCGATTATTGTCTTGAGTTCTGCAGGGAGCATAAGATTGACGTTTTCATCCCGCGCAGGCACATGCTCTCAATAAGCAAAAGAAAGAGCGACTTTGAAGCTCTCGGCGTAAAGGTAATGGCGGACGACTATGACAAGCTTGTAAAGCTGAACTATAAAACAAAGGCTTATGAGAGCTTTCGTGATATCGAAAGCCTGTATATCCCCGAGTATCGCCTTGTAACCAATGCCAGCGGCTTTAAAGCGGCTTATGAGGAGCTGAGAGAAAGGTATCGTCAGGTATGCTTTAAATTTGAACGTGACGAGGGGGGAAAAAGCTTTAGGCTGATAGATAATTCGAGGACGGGCTATCATGCGCTTTTCAAAAAGCAGAGCACAAGAATGACCTTTGATGATGCATATAAGGCTTTATCAGAGACAGAGGAATGTTCACCGCTGATAGTAATGCCCTATCTCCCGGGAAGTGAGCTGAGCGTAGACGGGCTTGTCACATCAAGGGGCAGAATACTGATCCCGAGGATAAAAACGTCAGAGCGGGCTGAAAGGATCGAATACGACAGCTCAATACTTAAAATGTGCAATGATATACTTGACAGATGTCCCCTGGAATGTCCCTTCAATATCCAGTTCAAGTACCTTGACGATATCCCTTATTTTCTCGAGATAAACACCAGAATGTCAGGCGGTTTCCAGCTTTCGAGTGTTGCCGGAAATATCAATATCCTGGATATAGCGATCAATAAGCTTCTTGGTAATGAAAAGGAATGGAGCATCTCAGAAGAAAACAGGCTCATTACCTATGTTGAGCTGCCGCTCATGCTTGGCTGAGAAATATTTTAAATATAAGGCAGGAAGAAAAATGAAAGCATACGCAGAGGAAGAAGTAATCAGGCTTGCAAAGAGGATAAGAAATACAAAAAGAGGATATCTGATAGTTGATCCCCTTCAGGGCAAGCATATACCGGTGTCACCGTCGCTTGCCTGTGAAATGGCGCAGTCTCTCGGAGGGCTGTTATATAAAAAAGCCGGTGAAGCAAGGCTCATCATAGGCTTTGCCGAAACCGCCACCGCTCTTGGGGCAATAGCAGCAATGAGCTTTCCTGAGGATACAGTTTATCTGCATACTACCCGTGAGGAGCTGAGCTCGGAGAATACAGTCAACTTTTGTGAGGAGCATAGTCATGCCGTAGACCAGAAGGTCGAGTGCAGCTTTATAAAAAGCGTAACGACGCCTACTGTCATTATGATAGACGATGAGATTTCAACCGGAAGAACTATAGAAAACATAGTGACTCAGCTCAGAGCAGCTTTTCCCTTTCTGAATGGGGTCAGATTCGTCATTGGCTCTGTTATCAACCGTATGGAGGCTGAGGTAAGGGCAAGAATGCTTGCTGAGAGGATCGAGTTTGTATCCCTGCTGGATATATCAGCACAGGATTATGAGGAAAGGACAAGGGATATCCCTGTCTCAGAGCC
>ONFW01000264.1 GCA_900317215.1 uncultured Eubacteriales bacterium
ATAGCCCATTCCTTACCAGAAAACGCACTTTATTTACCACTTTATGATTTTTCGGAAAATCCATGTTATACTGATTATGAATATTCAGTTATTGAAATAGGACGGCGGACGACGTATAATTGATTACAGAGATCGCCCCATAATAACAAAATTGGGAGGACGAAATATGAACATCGTATTAGTGGATGATGACAGGATCTATCTGGACGAGCTGCGCGATACGGTCACGCGGATGTGCGAGAGCAACGGGATCAACGCAGTGATTTCCGCTACCGATAAACCCCTGTCGCTGTTAGAGAAGAATATATACAATCATTACGATGTGATCCTGCTCGACATCGATATGCCCGAGATCAGCGGCATTGAGCTTGCTTCCGAGATCAACAAGCTGAAAGGCATGTCCGAGCGACCGTATATCATCTTTGTGTCCAGGCGTGACGGCTTGGTGTTCCGAGCGCTTCGGGAGCAGCCTTTCTCATTTGTACGCAAATCGGATATCGACGATCTCGTCCCGTGTCTGAAGAAGATCAGCAGCCGATTATCTGTTGAGAATACCTATGGAATCAAATCGGGCAGAACGGTCAAGAGGGTACTGATTCGAGAGATCGTCTATCTTGAAAAGTCCGGCAACTATGTTGTATTCCATACGCTCAGCGGCGAGTTCAAAGAGCGAACGACGATAGATGAAAAAGCGCCGGACTTCAAACCATACGCTTTTATCCGTCCGCATATCAGCTACCTTGTGAACCCTCTCTACATTCGGGAGGTTACAAGCACCCATGTGATCATGACAGACGGTACGGCGTTGCCCCTGACCAAAAAGCTGAGTATGACGGTCAGGCAGGAATTCTTCGATTGGATGGTGAATAGAAAATGACAATCACAGTAGGTCTTGTAGTTGAAATTGCTTTTAATTTGATTCAGCAGTTGATGTTTATCGGTTTTTTGTATTTGTTCTTTGATAAGGGCGAGAACAAGATCAAAAACATCTTGGCATTCTGGATATCGGTACTGTTGCTATTTACGATGGCGAACTACTTCACTTTCAATGAAATGACATTGAACCATCTGGACTCCATCATCACCATCGTTGTTATGTTGGTATACTCTATCTTTTTCTTGAAAGGTGAACTGTACCTCAGAATCATCATACCGATCATCGCATTTGGATTGAATATGCTTATCTCGTATCTCAATCTTTTTGTGATGTCGACCTTTGGTGATGTTCCGTTTGTAGAGGCGATAACATTCTCTTCATCTTTCCGCTATATGTATTTAACCGTTGCCAACTTGCTATATCTGGTTGCTTTGCTGATTATATTAAGAATCGGGAAAAGAAAGATACAAGTTGTCAGTAAGGTTGAAATAATTGCCTTTATAATTGTAGCGGCAGCGCTGTACACAGGTTCGTTGAGTACAATGATCTTCTACAAGCAATTAATCAATAACGAGGAATTGACTCCTTATATCATAATCGTACTTGTATCATTGTTCGTTTCTGCCGGGGTGTTTTGGTTCCTGCTGCTGAAGATCAGTAAGGATAATCAAGTAAAAACCGATCTTTTGCTTAGCAGGCAGCGTGAAGAAATGTACCGGGAATCTGTGATCAGCTCCAGCGAACAGATCAGGCTGGTATCGGAGATAAAACACGATATGAAGAATAATCTCAGTTCGATATACAGCCTGATTGATAACGGCCAGTATGACGACGCAAAACGCCTGTGCTTGGATTGTTCCGACAGTATCGCAAAGGTATATACGCCGATCAATACCGATAATCCTACGCTGAACGCGATTCTGAATGTTGAGATAGAAAAAGCAAGGCAGATCGATATTTCCTTCTCCTATACGGTGACGGATTCTCTCGACTTTGTTTCCGCTACGGATGTGGTTTCGATCATCGGCAATCTCTGCGATAACGCTATCGAATATCTATCTGCCATTGACAAGAGTCAGCGCAAAATGTCGCTGGAAATCACGGTGAAAAACGACTATCGGATCATCATGTGCAGAAACACCATCTTATCCTCCGTTTTGAGCGTTAATCCCGATATGAAAACGACCAAGAATGATGAAACGCTGCACGGTAAAGGATTGAGCATCCTTCGCAGTATTGCCGAGAAATACAACGGGACGCTCAGCTATCAAGAGGATGATGACAGCCTTGAGGTGACCTTAGTTATCAAGGATATAAAGTAAGCGCGAACATTCTTTACCAGAAAAGATACTTTGTTTACCATTTGCAACATTTCTCCGAAAAACGTGATATGATATATACAGAGGAAGTGTTTTTAATATATACTTCCTGCGGTTCGATATTGTTAAGCCGATTCTAAGCCTCCCCAAAAACATCTGAATCTGAAAGGAGAAATTAACATGAAAAAAGTATTTGCAATTATTTTAGCTTGCTGTATGCTCATATCGGTGTTTGCGGCAGCGGCAAATGCCCAAACAAAAGGGAGTGATCTCGCTGTTGCTGCCGAAGGCGATAAGCTCGACCCCTCTGTCGTCGAGTGCCTGCATAATCCCGAAGACGATGGAAAGTATTTTGAGATCCGCTATCATAGTATGACCGAGGCTGAGCTTATTGCTCAGATCAAGAGTTTCACCTATGCCGAGACCGAAGAATATGATATCGGAGCAGGCAAAGCGCTGATCGGTTTGCCGTATACATCCGTAGTAAAGGTAGCCTCGCTCGAAAACGTAGACTACATCACCCTGCCCGACGAATCAGAGAGAGTGCGTCCTGCATCCGAGAAGATCGATGCGGCTCTCAGTGCACAAATTGCGCAAATGGATCCTGATGACAAGATAGATATGGAAGCTACTTTTTCGTATCCCGGTTATCCCGTCTATATAGGTATAGACGAAAGCCAGTGCACCACTCAGGAAGAGATAAGGAATTATAATCGTGTAAAATTCAATAAATTATCTGCGTATTATAATCCGAAGAATCACGAGTATTTTGCAAGGCTCAGACAGAGCGCTTTTCAGGCCGGCGTTACTCTTGAATACGGCGAGTTTTCAAATACTAATATTTTCTACCTCTGTTTGTCTGTCAAAGATGTCGAGACAGTAGCCGCGTTCTCGGAGATTTACGATATTCGTCTTCTCTCAGTACCGATAGAGAAGCCCACCGAAATGTCCACCGAAGCATCTACTACCCGACCGACAACCCCGCCAACCATAGCGCCTACTACACCGCCCACCGAAGCTCCGACAGAGCCGAAAGATCTTTACAGAGAACGGCTCAAAAAGTATTATAACATCGATGATTATGATCCCGAAAATCAACTCAATCTGCCTTTTGGTTATCAAGAGCTGTACTACCACCGTGACGATAACTGCGAGATCGACTGGGCTTTGATACAGTGCTACAGTATTGCAATGTCACCTATTGAACTGACCGCCATCGTCGGCAACCGTGTTCTCCATCCGGGAAACGATTACTATCCCTTCGATACGACTTACGGTATCTATGACGTAAAGAACGATAAGTTCATAGACGCTTGCACCAGCGGTTCGACTCTTAGTGAGGCATATAATTACGACGGCTTTGTCAGGGCTTTTGACGAGATCGTCGGCGGCGGCATGGGCTGGTCTATGGCAGATGTAGAAAACCAAGGCAGGGGCAAGCAGCTGGGAGATATCGACAACAACGGAGAGCTGGATATCACTGATGTGACTTTTATACAGCGCTGCGAAGCTATGATAATGGAATATCCCGCAAGCGATGCGTTCAGCGTGACCTATGACTTCGGCGTAACGCACTATTACTCCGACTTCAACCGTGACGGCGAGCGCGATATCCTCGACGCGACCTGTATCCAGAGATATCTTGTGGGTATGGATTATCCTATCGGATAACAAATCAACAATAAACCAATTCTAAGCATAATATAGGCGTAAGAATGTTGCATACTTGATTTACTGTTTTTCTGCGCTTATCAGCACAGCCCTGATACAGAAGTTCAGGGCTGTGCTGAAATAAATAAGTATAATTATCGACATAGTTTTTGTCGATTCATTGTTTATTATGATAATTAAAAGTATTATGATTAGGAGTGAATAGTATGAAAAAGATTATTTCTATTATTTTAGCGTGTTCTATACTTATAATAGGAACAATAGCGTCTTCTGCTGTAATAGTCAATCAACCTGAACTTATTAGTACCGATGAGGCGGTGAAGAATGTCACGGCAACTCTCAACCGCATTTACTTCAAAATGCCGCAAAATAGCAATTGGTACAGCGATTTCAGCGTTTATCAAGGTAAGTATTATCCTGCCGCTTACTGGTGGGAAGGTTCCGCCGCGAGCGATACATATCCGGGTTATCGCACGCTGATCGATGATTACGAACAAGGTGTGTACTACGCTGATATACCTGAGAATGTTCCATGGGTTATTTGGAACAACGGTTTTCATTATATAATAATCGACAGTCAGATGGCAAAAGAGATGTGCTCAACCTTTGATGTCCCTGTTGAAGATGGTGCCGAGGCAGGCGAGTATGATACCATACCCGAGGGATGTGAGAGCTTTGACGGTTGTATCTATGTTGCCGGATCGGTTAAAGAAGAAAATATCAGCGGCGGTACATATTATGACGGTGATTGGTATTTCTACTATGGCAACGGTTGCTACGGCAGTTATGCAACGACAAGTGACAACTTCACATCTGTTGAGGAAAACTGCTGTAATCCGGATCATTTTGACGCTCAGAGTAATCATATCGGCGGAGATCACATAAAAGCTCCCGAAGCACCCGAGAATGCAGCTGTAGACCCTGTAGCTGTAGGCTACTATTATGAGTTCGGATCGGAACCGGGCAAAGTGCTCTATGAGCGCAAGCTACAAAAGGAGACTGATGGAACCTACGCTGCAAATATCAATCTGTCTCCCAACCAAACCATCCGTATAACATATTACGGCGGAAACAGAGAGCTCATTAATTATCCTGCCGAGGGTTATCTAAATGAAAATGGTGATGTGATTTCGGTAAAGGGTTTTTATAAG
>ONFW01000262.1 GCA_900317215.1 uncultured Eubacteriales bacterium
GGTGCTGAGCAGAGAGTTGCGCTGTTCAGCGATCTTTTTCGCAGCGGTATCGAGCAGGTGATAGTTGATAACGGACAGAACTTTGTTGTGATCAGACTTTCTGATATAATCAGCCTGCCGGATTTTTCTTCTGTTCCCGAGCAGAGCCGCCCGCTGCTCAATCCCCGACTGATGAGAGCTGCGTGTCTCTATTATCAGACTGCCGGTACAGAAGAGAAGGCTCCGAAAATACAGCTTAATTTTATGAAGGAGCTTTATCAGGCAAAATTTCTTCTTCCTATCGTATTCGATAAAGAACCTCCGAAGGGAATGGAGCTCAGACAACTCAATATAGGGGACGCCTCGTTTGATATCGCTGTTCTGAAAAAGGGGGAGGAGGATTGCATCATTCCTGTATTTACGGATTGGGTGGAATTGAGCAAGGCGGATAAGGACAGAAAATGTACGGGAAATTTAGTATCCTTTTCGGATATAGATACCTTTTGCAGCTATGGGGAACTGATTTCAATTAACCCGCTTGGCTTCAATATGGTGCTTGACAAGACTACCGTTGAAGAGATAAAAAAGCTTTTTGCGGCAGGAAAATGAGTTCGTTCAATAAAGATAGCTGCCTGACAGATTTTTAGTCGGGCAGCCGTTTTTTATGTTTTTTTATTTCCGGGAGTTTTTATGAACATAAGAAAGAACACTATCGTCAGTGGCAGCAGACAGAACAACACAGAAAAACTGTCGAAGCATTTTGTCAGAAACATGCTTAAAACAGCACCGGCAATAAAGAACAGATTCAGCGCATGATATTTGATGCCGTCCATCAGATCCTGTTTGTTGCGGCTTTTCTGATATCTCATCAGGTGATCTGTGCCGCTGCGCAGATTGCCAGTACACATGGTAGTCGCACAGGTAATGCCGTGTATCTTTCTGAAGGTCTGGACCTGCAGGGAGCAGACATAAGAAATCATAATATTTGCGAGCATGTTGAAGGAATACATTCTTTCTGTTGAGGTCGGAAGAAGCGCTACAACGATAACTGTGATGATTTCAAGCACTATAATAAGCTGACGCCAATAGATCGGCAGCTTTTTGTTTGTTCCGTGAAGAAACTCAGCGGTAAATATTCCAAGCACAAAGGCTGTTATGGGGATGAAGTATGACAGAGCCTTAAGAAGGTCTCCCTCTGCAAGGCTTATTCCGAGCAGCACGATATTCCCTGTCTGAGCGTTGGCAAAAACCCCGCCCCTTGCAATATATGTATAAGCGTCGAAGAAGCCGCCGACTATCGTCAGCAGTGCTCCGACATGAAACGTTTCGGACATAGGCCGCCGTAATCTATGGTAAATCATAGTCATTCCCTCCCTTTGACTATTGTATCATACGGCTGTGTTATCCTCAAGAGTCAGTTCACTTTGCTAAAAGAAGGAGATTTCTGGGCTGATTGCTTGATAATCATTATTTCACTTGATTCTGCCCGTTATTCTTTTGGCTTCTGCAGCAGCTGTTTATTCTCCCTGCGAAAAGCGTTTTTTGAAGTGCGAGGTAGATTTCATTGTTTTGCGGATTTGGACATTATATTCAGCCTGAAAGCTGATGCGCTATATCATCAAAAGTGTCACAAACCGGTGCGCCGCATTGCTTCAGTAGTTTCGGCGATTGCTGCCCTCCGGAAAACAATATACAGTCTATGTCCAAATTACGGGCTGTTTCATAATCGTGTACCGTATCGCCAATATACAATGTCTTCTCGGGTACAAATCCGTGTTCCTGCATATATCTTCTTCCACGAACGGTTTTGCTTTCCATAACGATATTTTCTGTTCCGAGAATATCCTTAAAATAGTGCTCGATAGAAAACCTGTGAGCATATTTTGTGATCTCAATCGTTTTGAAAGCCGAAAGAATGATCTGATCAAGTCTGCTATCCGCAAAGGAACGCAGCATATCTTTGACACCTGCATTTAATTCTATTTTATCGGAAAGCCGATCATACAGTAAACCCCATTCATCATCAATCATTTTTACATCGTGCTTGCTCAAGTCGAAAATCTTACTGTAAAATCTCACGATCGGAGTGTCGATATTTTCACGATAGTATTCTAATGAAATGATCGGATAACCGAATCTTTGAAGCAGACTATTTGTTGCTTCTAAGGCGACGGGCGTGTCGTTGATAATTGTTCCGTTCCAATCCCAGATAATGCTTTTGTATTTCATTTTATTATCCTTTCTATGTATGTTGATTAAGATATTCTAAGAAGTACGATGACCTTGACCAGTATTTGATCCCCCAGTTTTCAAAGTTCCATTCGTCCATATAGCTGTTGCACTCATAATCAATATAGTAAAGAAGTTCGTTTTGAACGATAAAGTTAGTCGGAAAATAGTCGATGTTTAGCCCCGCATATTTTGCAAGCGCAGCCATCTCACGCACCTGTGTCAGATATTTCTCTACGGAAATGTTGTTTTTTATCATATCAAATATGGTATCGCCCTCGATATATTCTTTGACAATTCTTTCATTCATAATATCAATATCTATCATCTTGGGGATTCTTATCCCTGCACTTAACAGACGTTGATAATCATTTTGTTCGGCTTCGATCTTGTTTCCAAAGGTATAATAATCGCACGGTTCGTGATGAATTTGCTTTAATACCACTTGCTTGCCATCCCGCTCAGCTAAATAAGAATAACCGCCCTTGCCCTTTCCGAGGAGTTTGATAATTATATAAGAATTATTATTAACTGTCAATTCGTGTTTTTTTCCACCTGTCATCTTCTCAACCTCTTTTAACGGCAACGGCCGGATCAGCGATCAGTACGTTTTTTTGTATTTTCTCATGATCTCATAGATCATACTCTTTCCGCTGCCGATATCATATTTGATGTGTTTAATGGTTTGATAACCTCTGTTTTCATAAAAAATACAGGCAGGCAATGAAGCATCAAGCTCACAAAAATCGTGGATTTCAAAAATATCCTTTTCAAGCTCGTTCATGATTATTGTACCGAAGCCCTGTCCCTGGTACTCAGGCAATACATAAACTCTCGTGATATGATTATCAGTGTGACTGCCTGTTCCAATGATCTCGTCATCCTTCACTAAAACATTTATCCTACCCTGTGAAATATCGCTTTTGATATTGTCAAGGCTGTGAAGCCTGCTAAAAAAATCAACAACAGCCTGTGTGTAATAATCGGGAAAAATAACCGCTTTTGTATGTTGAACGATATAGCAGATCCTTTCCGCTTCACAAAGATCGGCTTTTCTGTATTGCAGCTTCATGCAGATCGTCCTTTCTCAAAACTTATCTTCTTTCAAAACTATTCTAACACGAATGAAAAAATATGGCAATAGAAACCCGCCAGGCAGGAGATCATCCCGTTTGGCGGTTAAGGTGCTTATCAGCAATTTACAGAATCGGATTTGACCTTGTCGTTGATTGCCTGAATTTTTTTCTTCATAGCAAAGTACCGACCGAGCCAGATGAAAAAATAAATGAAGAAAAAGATACCAATATAGAGCACTATACCCCTTAGAGTATGAGGTATCCAGTACATACAATAAGCGATCGGTAGCGTTGAAACTGATATTACAAGGAAATGCAGAACAGTCTGCTTCAAAAGACTCCATTTTTCTGCTTCCCAGATCATTGAAGCTCCTCCGAAAACAGCTCCGATTATCAAAGAGCATATTGTCTGAATAATTACAGCATTCAATTCATTTCCGCAAAGAGTTGTCAAGTTTGGTGAAACAGATAAATACTCTCCCTTCTTAACGGTAAACAAGTTGACGAATACCGAAAAGTTAAGCATGATAATATGGCAGATGAATAAACCGATAGGCGCGCCGAGCAGACAGCGCAGAATAATTTTCTTTTTCATGATTATGACCTCCTATAAACCTAAAACCTGTTTTATTTTAGACACGTACCGTCTTGAAACATATGTAGTTGTATTGTCAGACAGAGTAACGAAAATCGTGCCGGATAAGCTCAGATCAAAGCTGCGCACCTTTTTGAGATTGATGATCTCTGAGTTGGAGATGCGCACAAAGCTGTGCTTCGTCAGCTGTTCCTCAAGTTCATATAATCTTTGTCTGAGACTGTATTCTTTCTTGTTGACTGAGGCAAAGGTCTTGCTGCCCTCTGCGTAAATACGAATAATGTCTTCAGGAGATAATATCTCAGCCAAATCGTTGTAAAAGCCCGTAATTACCTCAGGTGTTTTTGATTGAAGCATATGGATTATGTCGTTGATTTCATCATTTACCTTATTGGTAATGATGATCAATTTCGGTTCAATACAGTTATCATCAATTTTGATTTCTATCTGCATACTGCTTTCCTCCTTTCTGGAAACAGTATATCACGCACAAAATAATAAATCCATTGTTTTTCAATAAGTGGTTGATTTTTGAGGATAAGCGGTTTTATCAGAATAATACAGCCGCCAGGCAGGAGATGTGATCCTACTCGGCGGCTGTACTTATCAGGTGTAAATCAATTCTGAATTTTACAATCTTTATTGCACGGTTGCGGGTATTTTTCTTACGCTGTGCCAATAGTGTCTGATTTATATTCGGGAATCAATCCTCCGTCTGTTTTGCAAGAAATGCAGAGGCAGCCTGAATAAGCTTGTTTTCTATCTCTGTTGGAGGAGTATTTTTTTCATTGTAGAGCATTATCACCGAGCCGGTCACATCTCCCGATGATATAATGGGATACATGATCGCGGCGCTTCTTTCAAGACCCTCAACAGGCATCAGAACACCTGCTTCGCTGCCTGATGCCGAAAAAGACTTTCTGTTTTGCATATATTCTTCCAGAAGAGAAGATATGCGCCGCTCAAGCACCTCTTTTTTTGGTATGCCTGATGCTGCGATAACATGGTCGGTATCAGTTATCAGTACAGGCTGTTTTGCTATTCTTGACAGAACATCTGAATACTGCTCCGCAAATCCTGAAAGCTCTCCTATAGGGGAATACTTTTTAAAAATAACCTCTCCGTTTATATCTGTAAATATCTCCAGCGGGTCGCCCTCTCTTATCCTGAGTGTGCGGCGAATTTCCTTTGGTATGACGACCCTTCCCAGGTCGTCAATGCGTCTGACTATTCCTGTTGCCTTCATAGTATGATTCTCCTTTGATACATATTTCCGGTATTAGTATTTGTTTTCTCAAGGAAA
>ONFW01000260.1 GCA_900317215.1 uncultured Eubacteriales bacterium
GTAGACTGACGCTTAACGGGCAGGAAAATGAAGTTCAGGCTGCGTTTTACAAGGATAAGCCTTCATAAAAAATCAAAACTGAGTAAAAAGCAGTTGACAAACTGATAAAATGGTGCTAAAATGCTGTTAGTTAAATTGAACTAACAGCATTGCTTAGCGTAAGTGATGTGTTTCGTGGCTTCCGGAGCTTTGGAAAGGACAGCTCACGAGGACTGACTGCTCAGATCAATAGAATTGTTCTGAACAATTTTTTGTCAGATGATTCGATAAAACTAACTGAAATTAGAGTAGTATAATATTGTGAGGAGGTGGCGGATTTGCGCAGAAAAGGATATACCGTTTTGTCAGGAATAATGGTCGTTCTTGCTCTGTTTTTTGTTTCGTTTCCAATAAATGTGTTTGCCTCTGAAAGCAGCGGCGGTCAGGCGGAATATTATATGTCCTATAAAAAATATAAGGCGGCAGTCGATCCCGAGGGAACAAAGACAATCACCTACAATGAGATCACAGATCAGATATCTAATCTTCTCGAGGAGGGAATGAGAAGATATACCGGCGGAGCAGAAAAGGACGGCGAGGACGGTTATTACAAGCCGTTTTCCAATGCATACGGCTTCTGGTATGAGACTTCGGGCTTTGAAAAAACTGTTATGGGTTATATCTCAGGTTCAAGAGTGACTGAGGTGGAGCTGCAGTTTTCTACCATGAGAAAAAGTGTGTCTAACGAAGAAAGCGCTGAGAGCGTCCGCAGTGAGGTGGATACTCTTGTCTCGATGCTCAGGGAGGACGCAGACCGGCTTGACGAGCTTTTCGGATATAGTGGCAGCGTTTCAGGAAGCGGAGGGCTTGCGTGGGCGACCTTCGGAGCAGTTTTCAGTATTATTGTCCGAGAAGGGCTTGAAGCAATATTGATCGTGGGCGCAATGATCGCATATCTGATAAAAACAAAGAACAGGCGAGGCACCCTTTATGTTTATGCAGGTGCAGTTCTTGCGCTGGCAGCAAGCGTTGTCATGGCTATTATACTTTACTCCTTTGCAAGTAATGCAGGAAACTCCATTCCTCAGGAGATAGTTGAGGGCGTTACGGCACTTCTTGCGGTTGCGGTTCTGATCTATGTATCAAACTGGATGATTTCCAAAGCCGAGGCTGATAACTGGACTAAATACCTTACGGATAAGGTGTCGGATTCCGCAGGAAAAGGAAAGATGCTGGCTCTCGGCTTTACATCATTTCTTGCGGTGTTCAGAGAGGGCGCAGAGGTCATTCTTTTCTGTCAGCAGTATTTTACCAGAGCAGATTCCATGGAAAACGGTTTTCTTGCCGTTTTTGGTGGTATTTTCGGAGGACTTGCTGCCGTTGCTCTGATATTTGTGCTTATAAGAGTCTTTGGCATAAAAATACCGCTAAAGCCCTTCTTTATGGCAACAAGTATCCTCATGGCGATAATGTCCATTGCCTTCCTTGGCTCGGGAATGTGGGAACTGTTTATGGACGGAGGTCTGGCTGACAGCATTGGCGGCTGGGTGCAGCAGCTTGCGGTCACTATTCCGTGGCTTTCTTGGATGTCCGGCAACGAGACGCTTGCCTTCTTTGGCATTTATCCTACATGGATAACGCTGATACCGCAGCTTATTCTTCTTGTGATAACGGTTATCACCTTTATTATAGCGATGAAGAAAAAGCCTGCCGCAACAAAAGCTGAGGAAAAAAAGGCTGAGGAAAAATAATTATGCAATAGTCCGGGGCTGACCCGTACAAGGCTCCGGTTTTATTGAGAGCTGCTTATCGGCTCTGTGGGAAAGGCGCTTGCTGCGGCTGCGCTGACAGATCCCGAAAATAATAATAATTTCAGGAGGAATTTAAAGTGAAAAAGTTCATTAAGCTTCTGGCGGCTGCTATCTGCTCCGCTCTTATTGTTGCAAGCCTTGCTGCTTGTAATTCTAACAATTCATCGTCCTCGTCAAAAAGCGATGAGGGTTCAAAGACCGTTTCAACAGCTTCTGACAAATCAGAGGAGCCTGCTGATGAGCCTGATCTTGGCTTTACAGAGGTGCCGATCTTTGAGGACGTTGAAAAGGAATTTCTCAATCTGACAGCTGTATATTTCCAGGCGGTCGATATGACCGGCGGATACAAGGCTGAGGATTATGACTGTCATCTTGAGCTTGACGTCAAGGCTCTCCAGAACGGTCTCGGCTATGGAACAGGCGACTGGGTGCCCTATCTTACGGTAAACTATGAAGTGACAAAGAATGATACAAAGGCTAAGGTCAGCGAAGGCACCTTCATGCCGATGGCTGCTTCTGACGGTCCTCACTACGGAGCTAATATAAAAATGGACGGCGACGGACTTTATACCGTCAAGTTCACGGTCAAGTTCCCGGATTCCAGCACCTATCTCATTCACACGGACGAAACAGGACCTGAATCGCACGCATTCCCGAACGCTATTGAATACACCTATGATAAATGGCA
>ONFW01000259.1 GCA_900317215.1 uncultured Eubacteriales bacterium
ATCTTGCATACAGGCGGCTGGGCCTGCGGTGCTATTTTTACAAGGTCAAGATTTTTTTCCGCAGCAAGCTCAAGAGCCTTTGCCGCAGACATAATGCCGAGCTGACCGCCCTGCGAATCTATAACTCTGACCTCTTTGTCACGGATCTCCTCGTTGATCTGAATTTCCTGCTTGCTAATGTTAAAGCACCTCCACATAAGAATATAAACATAAAGAAAGTGCGGACAGTCACCCGACGATCCGCACATCAACAGCATAACAAAGCCCCCTGCACCCAGGGAGGTTTCTACTATTGACCCGTAACGGACGCAACCATACAGGTGAAAGCCTTTGCTTTACTTTGTTTTACCTATGTACTATAACACGTTTTCATGCCTGTGTCAAGGCTTTTTCGGGATTTTTTTCATGTTCGTGTCTCTGATCCATTCAGATTATCATGCTATTGTCTGTATTTTTTCAGTGCATTTTTGGCGCATGCAAGAATCTCGGTCAGTATGCCGAGCTAGGTGATACTGCACTCATCAAAAAGCTCATATATCTCATTATACCTTTTTTCACGGGCCATACATACTCTTTCCCCTAAAAGCTCATCTGTACTCACGTTAAGAGCAGCGGCAAGGTCAACTAAAACCGGCAGGCTAAGCTTTGTGTTGCCGGTTTCAATATGGCTCATGTGGTACGGATATATTTATCATCTCCGCAAGCTGCTCCTGAGTTAGTCCTTGAGTTTTACGGAAACGGCGGATATTCTGGTCTATATGATAATAGTCCACAAAAAATCACCTACATAATTAAATTTTACTTGAATTATATAGATAATTGTGATAGAATTAAATAAACATTGTAGATTATTTTATATCTACATATTTTAAGTTGCAAGGAGAATGCAAAATGAAAAAGAAATCCGTTTTATCAGTATTGGCTCTTTCCTTCGTTTTATGCCTTTGTTCGTGCAGCGGGTCAACAGAAACTAAAACAGAATCGTTAGCATATACAGCAATTGATATATCAAGCACCCCTGTTGCCGATAATGACTTTTGGGAATTACGTGATTCATCCAGCGATTATTCTATAAAAAACATAGGAAATATAAATGAAATACCCACAATTTCCACCAACCCAGCGATAAAAGATAAGGAATTAGAAACATATTTTTTGGTACAAAATAACTCTATCAATTCGGTAACTATCAGCATTTATATTGCCGAGAATAATAATATAAATGAAAGCGTTTTCGATTATCATAGCGATACCTGTACCTTTAAAGTCAAAATGACAGATACAAACGGAATTCTCAGCGAATTGGAAGGAATAGCATTGTCCAATTCCCCTATTGTTTTAATCAGAAAAACCGACTGTGTAAGAAAAGTAATCGATGCATTGCACCAAAACGGAAAGCTCTTCTTTGAATTGATAGATACTGAATATCCCGCTTCAACATACTCATTCTCTATAGATACATCAAACTTTGATGAGATATACCGCAAATCAGGACTCCGTGTAAAATCAGACCCGATGTTCGGATAATCTGTCATCAGCGTTCAATGAGACACATAATACAGAGCCCTGCCTCCAAGGACTAAACATCCTTGAAGGCAGGGTTGTTTTATAATTCAGTCAGGAATAGTAGGTAATCGAAATGATGTACTCCAGAAAATATACCGGTATGTCGATCTTCTTGCCGACAAATGCCACCTCAATCTTTCACATGCTATACTCTATCGCCTTTGACCTAAGTCTTTTCGGTCATTAAGCACTCTCATCGTAAAATTTAAATATTCTGTAATGTTCAGCGGCACTCAACAAAGCAGTCGTCACTGTCGCAGGTGCTTTTCTGTTCGTCCTGACAGTCGGCAAGAGCGGCTTTTATCATAATGGCACATTCAAGACGCTTCTTTTCAAGCTCGCAGCCCACCCTGTGGGATTTGAGTATATCGCCCTCATACTGATAGTTGTTTGCGTTGCAGCCGCCCGAGCAATAGAATTTTGCCCAGCAGTCCTTGCAGTTGGTCTTTGAATATACGTTCGCCCTTGCAAAACGAAGCTTCATGTCTTGATCGAAGGTTCCGTCGTTGAGATTGCCCATTTTGAATTTTTCCTCGCCTACGAACTGGTGGCAGGGGTATATATCTCCCTGAGGCGTTACGGCAACATATTCGTTTCCGCAGCCGCAGCCCCGCAGACGCTTTATTGCACAGGGACCCTGGTCGAGATCGATCATAAAATGGAAGAAGTTAAAATACTCTCCCCTTTTTCTCATATCTATAAGTGTCTTTGCAAGGCGCTCATATTCGTTGAATACCGTCGGCAGGTCGTCCTCCTTTATGGAATAGTCAAGCTTCGGGTCGGATACGACAGGCTCTATCGAGAGCTGTTCAAATCCAAGCTCCTTCATGTGAAGAACATCCGCTGTAAAATCCTTGCTGAAGGTCGTGAACGTTCCTCTTATATAGTAGTCCTTGTCTCCCCTTTTTGATACGAGCTTCTGATACTTCGGCACGATTATGTCATAACAGCCCTTTCCGTTCGGGGTGACCCTGAGCTTGTCGTTGACCTCTCTTCGTCCGTCGAGAGACAGAACCACGTTGTTCATCTCACGGTTGATGAAATCTATCTTGTCATCGTCAAGAAGAAGTCCGTTAGTCGTTATCGTAAAGCGGAAATTCTTGTTGTGAGCCTTCTCTATGCTCCTTGCATACTCCACGGTCTGCTTTACAACATCGAAATTCATCAGCGGCTCGCCGCCGAAGAAATCCACCTCAAGATTATGTCTCGTGCCGGAGTTTGCTATAATAAAATCGATCGCCTTTTTTGCTGTATCAAGAGACATCAGGCAGCGCCCCTGACCGAAATCTCCCTTTGCGGCAAAGCAATACTCGCAGCGCAGGTTGCAGTCATGTGAAATGTTTATGCACATGGACTTGATCGGCGCTCTTGTCATAAGGTCGGCAAACTGCTCGTAATCATCCTTTGAGAAAAGCTGTCCTGCCTGATAAAGCTCATAAAGCGCCTCGTAGGTTTCCTTTAATTCTTCGATACCGTACCTTACCGAAAGCTCCGACAGCATTTTTTCGGGCGGCTGTTCCTTCATGTTTTCGTCACAGTAGTCAAGAACATCATAGGCTATATCGTCAAGAACATGAACCGCTCCGCTGTGTACGTCAAGGCACAGATTATATCCGTTAAGCTGATACTTATGTATCATTTCCATTCTCCTTTTTCAACAAAGTAAAGGGCGGACTGCTCATCCGCCCCCCACATAGTCTGATCTGCGTCATTTAATTACTTCTCGCACTTCTGGTTAGCTACCGTACAAGAGGTCTTGCAGGCTGACTGACAGGACGCCTGGCACTCACCGCAGCCGCCCTTGGCAGCAGACTCCTTAAGATTTGCCTTGTTCAGAGTTTTGATGTGCTTTGTTGTCTTCATTTCGTTCACCCTTTCCCAAAATCCGCTTTGCAGAAGAAGTCTTCCGCTAAGCAGCTTATAATGATACATTTATATAATAACACATCTTTCCGATAAATTCAACATTTTACAGCTATTTTCTGCGTCTTCTTTTATTCACGCCCGCCACTCCGCCAAGGGCGCCGCCAACAATTGCGAGCAACACCCTCAGCAGCGTAGCTCCGCCCACAGCGCCACCGCTGATTAACCCGATGAGCATCAATACCCCTGTTACAAGGACACCGCACACAGCTCCGGTAGCCATTCCGAGCCTTTTCCCTGTCCTGCCGCAGATATAGCCTCCGAAAAGCGCACCTATCCCTGCTGCGGCTGCCGATATAAACGGCACTGCTGTATAAGGCACTCTCTGCATTTTTATTACTGCAAGCACGCTCACAAGGATCAGCAGCATTGAAATGCACGCTCCCGATACTGCCCCTACGGTCACGGCTTTTGCCGCTCTCTTTATTTCCGACCTGTTTTCATTTTTCATTACGACAACTCCGTTCACCTTGTCGGTATTTCTATGCTGTTATTATATTCAATTTACCGTTCTTTGATTACCCCCGCACAAAAGAAAAAGAACGGCAAAGCTGCCGTTCCTGAAAATTATTGATCCTTTTCGGTATCAAGCTCGTTATCCTTTGATTTCTTTTCCTTTTTCTTGTCCTTTTCGGCATTCTTCTCAGCCTTATCATCGGACTTGTCGTTTTTATCCGCCTTCTTCGGCTGCTTGTCGGGAGTATCAACAGATGCGATAGCCCACTTCTTGAAACGCATCCTCGTTTTATCGCTGCCTGTCTCGACAATAAAAGTCTCGTCATCGTCTCTAACTGCAATGACCCTGCCGACTATACCGCCGATAGTAGTGATCTCGTCACCGATCTCTATACTGCTCCTGAGCTCCTCCTCCTGCTTCTGTCTCTTTTTCTGAGGACGGATAAACAGAAAGTATGCGGCCGCAATAACGACCACCCAGATCCCTATTGTGAGGACCCACTGCCAGGGGTTATTCTGCTGCTGTGCCTGATTAGTAGCCGTACTTGCTGCAGTTTCCGCTGCGGACGCCACATTATCTGCTAAACTAAATAACATATTCCTTATCTTCCTTTCAATGATAGAGAGTTTATCGTAAAAAACAACGCTATTATTATATCAGCTTTTCATTTCCGTTTCAAGAGTAATAATTCATATATTGCGGCTTTTATCATGGTTTTATTTATATATCAGATACATATAACAGAAAAAAGCCGCCTCACCTGGGTGGGACGGCTGACCTCTCTATATCCTTTTGTCCAGCACGGGAACATATTTATGATAGAAGCTATCAAACGTGCCGTTGTCTATGGCATCTCTTATCCTCATCAGAAGAGTATTATAGAACCATACATTATGCATTACGCAGAGTCTCATTGCCAGCATCTCTCCGCTCTTGAAAAGATGCCTGATATATGCCCTTGTAAAATTCCGGCATACAGGACAGTCACATTCCGTATCCAGAGGCTCTTCGTCAAGAGCATATTTTTCGTTCATCATATTGCGTCTGCCGCTCCATGTGAATACATTTGCATGCCTTGCATTACGGGTAGGCATAACACAGTCAAACATATCAACGCCCCTGCTGACCGCCTCTATTATATTCACCGGAGTCCCGACGCCCATGAGGTATCTCGGCTTATCCTTGGGCATATATTCCTCAACCACATCTATAATATGGTACATCTGCTCTGCGGCTTCACCCACAGCAAGACCTCCGATAGCATAGCCCGGCAGATCAAGCTCTCTTATACTCTCCATGTGCCATATACGCAGATCGTCATAGGTAGCTCCCTGATTTATTCCGAAAAGCATCTGATCGCGGTTTACGGTATCCTCAAGCGCATTCAGCTCGTCAAGCTTATCCCTGCAGCGGTAAAGCCAGCGCAGCGTTCTTTCGCACGAGCGCCTCGTATACTCATATTCGGCAGGATTTTCTATACACTCATCAAATGCCATTGCAATATCCGAGCCAAGATTCGACTGTATGGTCATGCTCTCCTCCGGCCCCATGAATATTTTGTGTCCGTCTATATGAGAGGCAAAGGTGACACCCTCCTCTTTTATATTGCGAAGCTTAGCAAGAGAGAATACCTGAAAGCCGCCGCTGTCTGTAAGTATAGGGCCGTTCCACCTTGTGAACTTATGCAGGCCGCCCAGCTTTTTCACTATTCCGTCATTCGGGCGAAGATGAAGATGATAGGTATTGCAGAGCTGGACCTGACATCTCAACTCAGAAAGATCGAGCGCCGATACGGCTCCCTTTATTGCGCCGCAGGTCGCCACATTCATAAACGCAGGCGTCATAACCTTCCCGTGTGCTGTTGTAAGCTCTCCGCGCCTTGCTCTGCCGCTCTGCTTTATCAGGTCGAACACTTTTTTATATCTGCTCATCAGTCGGTCTTTTTTTCTTCAGAGAGCTCCTGCTTAGTGCTTTCTGCAGCCTGCTTGGCAAGCGCTCTTTCTCTTGCCTCTCTCACTTCTCTCTCAAACTGCTCACGCTGTTTTGCACCGAGCTTTCTTCTCTCCTCTTCTGTTGTGAACTTCATTGCCTTATCGTCCTTGTCTACAAGGGCTGTAAGTCTCTTGTTCTGGAAAACAGCCACAGTTCCCACAGGAAGCTGAAGAACTCTCAGAGCCTCGGGCATAAAGCCCATGAGCTTATATGAAGGTATCTTCTCGTAATCGTCAGAAGTATGATTATCCTCATTCGGGTCGTCAAGAAGACCGAAATACCAGCCTGAGTCTCCGTCCTTGGATTTTTCATTTCTGTTCATATAAACACCGTCGGCATTTATAGCCTCCTTGAGCACGAGAACAGTATCTCTGTATGTGCAGCCCTCGGGAGAGACCTTTGCCACCTGAACAGCCTCGACCTGCATATTCTGAATTACAAGAGATGTAGTAAGATCATCCGTTCTGTCCTTTGACGGCTCCTTTGTATAATCTGTCGTCTGCAGCACCCAGAATTTCTCACCCTTTTCGTCCTTTCTCTCAACGAGATAGAAAAACGCCCAGCCAAAGCAAAGAACAAATTTGTTATTGAATATATTTGTCTTCTGACTGATCTGTGCAAGGATCTTAAACAATGCGCTTGCCGCATTTTTGAGCGGAAGCTCGGAATAGAGTCTTACTGTCTGCTCTCTTATTTTTGCTTCAAATGTTATCATTTTGATAATTCCTTTCCTTGTGGATTTATAATGCATAATTAATTCTACATCAATTCGATTCTTTTGTCAACCAGCCACAAGCGCCTACGCTGTCGATCATCATTGCCGGTTACGCAACGACCTCTATCACTGTTCTCGCAGGGAGACATACTATCGTATCCCCTGATGCAGATATCCTGCCCTTGTTCACACATATCTTATCGGGACATTCCGAACGATCAACATACACGCTGCCGCCTTCAACCACCACAACAAGCCTGATACCGTTTTCGCCCTCGATCTCCTCACGGGAATCCTTATCGAGAGCAAGCCTCAACACCGTTTTGTTCGATACCCTTACCTCGGCTGCCGCACCTCTGCTGCTGCATGAATTCTGAACAGCTATCCACAGCATACAGCACACTATTACAAGAACTACACATAAGGGTGCAATCATTTTTTTTATTTTTTCCCTCATGCTCACCCCTGCCTTTTTATCACGGTGCTTTCTATTCCTGAAGATAATTCCACATTTTCCGAGATCCCGTCAGTGATGTATAGCCTTAAATCATCATCTATCAGCACTGCTTCTATCTCAGTATGCTTTTCAAGAAATTCTGCAGCTCTTTCTTTTCCCATAACAAAAAGAGCAGTCGATAAGGCGTCACATGCTGTTCCGCTCTCTCCTACGATAGTAACAGATACCAGTCCGTTATCTGCCGGTCTGCCCGTTTTCGGGTCTATGATATGGCAATATCGTCTGCCGTCCTCTCCTATGAAATATCTCTCATAGTTTCCCGAGGTCACGACAGCCTTATCCTCTATTTTCAAAGAACAAACGATCCTGCTGTTATCCTTAGGATCCTCAATTCCGACCTTCCAAGGGCTTCCGTCGGGCTTTGTTCCAACAGCCTGCACGTTCCCCCCCAGGTTGATAAGCGCCGAAGAAACGCTCTGTTCCCTTAAAAGACTGCATATCCTGTCGCTTGTGTATCCCTTTGCAACTGCTCCGAGATCCATAGCTCCGCCGTTTTTTATCGACACAGTTCCGTCCTCGACGGTGACATTATTATAATCAACGCCTTCAAGCAAGGCGGTTATGTCCTTATCCTCCGGTATTTGATATTTACCTGTCGTGAAGCCCCATTCCCGAAGCAGAGGATAGACCGTTATATCCAGAGCGCCGTCCGTTTTTTCGCAATACACCAACGCCTCCGAAACAAGCTTAACGGTATCCTCAGATACCTGTGCGCTTCCGCTGCCGTTTATCCTTGATATATCGCTTTTTTCATCTGTGACGCTGAACAGCATTTCAAGACGTTTTATCTCAGCTTCAGCGCTTTCAAGGATAGCTTCTCCGTTTTCGTCATAGACCTTCAGCACCATATAAGTATCCATTGCAAAAACGTCTCTCTTGTACTCAGGCTTCTCTTTTTTTATACTACAGCCCGTAAGTGCCACGGCAAAAATCGTCATACACAGAATTGCCGTTCTAACTTTCATATTTATGTTCATCTCTGTTTTCCCCTGTACAAATCATTTCAAAAATAATTCTATCATTTATCCTATAAAAACACAAGACCGACGAGAGCATTCTCTCAAATCTGAAAAAAGGAATAATCAAAAAAATCTCCCGCCACCAAATGATGACGGGAGAAAAAACACTGTTTCAGTTTTTAAATAACAGAATTACTTCTTGTCAGCGATTGCAGCCTGAGCAGCAGCCAGACGAGCGATCGGTACTCTGAAGGGAGAGCAGGATACATAGTCAAGGCCGATCTTATGGCAGAACTCA
>ONFW01000258.1 GCA_900317215.1 uncultured Eubacteriales bacterium
GACACCATGGTACCTATAAATTCACTGTCCGGAGTAGGCTGGAAAAGACTGCTTCTGAAATACTTATCATTATCCTTATAATCTACCGAATAAGTATCGACCGGTCCTGTTCCGTGTTTTCTTGCATATTCGCAGGCGGTGTGGGATATTATGCTGGAGTCGAGCCCGCCGGAAAGAAAGCAGCACAGCGGAACGTCGGACACAAGCTGTCTTGTGATGCTGTCGGTTATAAGCTCTCTGACCCTTTCTATGCTCTGAGCTGCAGTATCCGTATGCTCTCTCGCCTTAAGGGTAAAATACCGCCTTTTGAAAAGCCTTTCCCCGTCAAAGAAAGCACATTCTCCCGGTAGAAGCTCTTTTATATCCTTATATACCCCCTGTCCCTGAGTCCGCCCAGGGCCTATCAGAAACAGCTCCGAAAGCCCCTGCTCGTCGATCACGGGTCTTACCCTCGGGTTCTGAAGCAGGCAGTTTATTTCAGATGCAAATATCAGTCCCCTTTCATAGCTGAAATAGAACAGAGGCTTTACACCTATACGGTCACGCGCAAGAAACAGATTTTTTCTGTCTCTGTCATATACGGCAAAGGCAAAAATACCGTTGAGCTTGTCAACACAGCTTCCTCCCCAAAACATATAAGCCGTAAGAACGACCTCTGTGTCGCTCTCGGTAAAGAAGGAGCAGCCGTTCCGCATCAGCTCGTCCCTCAGCTCAGCAGTATTATAAAGCTCTCCGTTATAAACTATCGAGCAAACCCTTTCTCCCTGCCTTTTGGTCATAGGCTGCGCCCCGTTCTCCGGATCTATAACAGCAAGACGGCGGTGTATAAGACAAACGCCCTCATCTGTCACTACGCCGCTGTCATCAGGCCCGCGCCTTGATATGCTCTCCGACATTCTTGCAACTACCCTTCCCTGAGTTCTCATATCAACGCTTCTGTCAAACCAGCCTGCTATACCGCACATAAGCTACCTCCGTTTCCGCACCGAAACGCCGTTTTGCGGGTCAGCTTTAAGAGACATCACAAAAACAGCGCTCATCAGCACCAATACAACGGCTCCGACAGCGGAAACGGACGAAAGCTCCGCCTTCACTTCAAGCGATCCGGCAAATACTCCTGCCGTCTGATGTCTGAGCCTGCATACAATATATACTATTACTGAGGACAGAAAAGCGTTCCCTGTTCTGAACAGGAAAAACCTTGACTTTCTGAGCTTTATGTCACCAAGAATGGAAAAGATCTGAAAATGCACGCAAAGTCCGCCAAAGCCCGCCGCCGCAGATATCAGCCACAGCGGACAGCCGCCCTCAGCTATTTCATGACAGGCTCCGGTGACCTCGGCCGCGATCAGAAGGGCATGCTCCGCTATGCAGGCGTCTACCCCAAGAAGCTTGAGAAACTCTGCAATCAGTCCGGGAATACCCGTTTCAGACAGCACCGATATCAGCATTGTAAAGACTGACACCATGGCAGTAAGTCCTATTATCGACCAGGAGGCGTCCCTGCAGGACATGATGAACGCATCCGCAGGATCGTTTACCTGAGGAGGTGAGCCCCTCAGGTCTTTATCCGGCTGCCGCTTAGTTCCTCTGTTATAGATCCTGCCGGAGATCACACCAAGAATAAGCCCGGATATTACCTGAGAAGCATAAATGATAACGCCCGCCTCTGTGCTGTGAAGCAAAAGCGTTCCCACGCCGGTTATCAGAAAGGCAGGACCTGAGCATACGCAGAACATCATCATCTGCTCCGCCTGTACGGACGATATTGCTTTTCTGTCACAAAGCGTTCTTACACAGCCTGCTCCAACGGGATAGCCTCCAATAAAGCTCAGTATCACCGCAGCCGATGCTGCCGGAGGAAGCCTGAACAGTCTGGAGAAAACAAAGGACAGCGCCCTGCCGAGGATATCGGCTGCTCCTGAGCGTATCATAAAGGACGACAGCAGCATGAAGGGAAACAGCGAAGGGATAAGCATTTGCGCGGAATACATCAGTCCCCTGGATATGCCGCCTGCAGTCTCTTCAGGAAATGACAAAAGGAGAACTGCAGCAAGAGCAGTCGATATCACAAGAGCAGCCGAGCCTGCCGAGCTTCGAGAGAGCTTTATCATAACATCACCCGATACAGGATATGACGGCAGTGATTTTTATATTTACACAAGCATAAAATAGTTTAAACGGGGTGATGCCATGATAAAAAAAGGAGACGGCAGAAAAAGCGAAGGAACAGTATTCGGGGCGCATATCGGCGCAGTACACATGGAGATAAGCGGAAACCGCGAGCTGATACTCGAGGGCAGCAGGGGCATACTCGAATATAACGACGGCTCGGTCAGGATAAACGCAGGGAAATACATTGTTGCTCTGCGCGGAAGAGGGCTGCATATCGTCAGCATGACGGAAAGCGATCTTGTAATAAACGGGTTTATAACATTGATAGAATATATTATCTGAGGTGCCGGAATGATAGTTGTGATTATTCTGAGGTGGTTTTTCGGTTATTTCTGCTTCTCCGTTGAGGGCAGATTTCCCGAAAGATTCATCAATCTCTGCGCTAAAAAGGGGCTGAATCTGTGGAAGCTGAGAGGCTCGGGTGATAGGATAACAGGCTGTGCCGGAACTGCCGACCTGCGCAGGCTGAAGGAAAACGCAGAAAAAAGCGGACAGAGCTTCACTCTTCTCAAAGAACACGGTCTGCCGCATCTTATAAAAAAATACCGCACAAGATGCGGACTGCTTGCCGGAGGCGTGATAGGTCTTGCGCTGTGGTGCTATTCCTCCGGCTTTGTATGGAATATTACCATGAGACTGCCTGATACGATAAATGAAGCCGAGATGAGGAATACTCTGAGAGAATACGGGCTGTATGAGGGCGCAAAAACCAAGGATATCGACACGGACAGGATAATTGACAGCTTATGCTCCGCCGACAGAAGAATAAGCTGGATGACGATCAACATTTCCGGAACGGACGCAGAGATCAATGTCAGTCCGAATCTTTCGGAGAGGATAGACAAAAAGGACTCCGTCATGCTCAGCAGCATGGTTTCCTCGTCGGACGGAACAGTGACAAGAGTGAATGTCTACAACGGCTCCGCTGCTGTTAAGGCGGGTGACGGTATCAGACGGGGACAGCTTCTTGTAAGCGGAGTAATTGAGTATAACAACGGCACCTCGGTGTTAACTGATTCTGAAGCCTGTGTTTTTGCCAGGACCGCAAGAAAGGTCAGGCTCAGTATTCCTAAGACACTCTATAAAAACGAGCCTGC
>ONFW01000261.1 GCA_900317215.1 uncultured Eubacteriales bacterium
TCTGAGCGTATATTATTATCTGCTGGCAAATTCGTATTTTGAGATGGAAAACTATGAGAAGGCAAACGGATATTATGCAAAGGCAATTGACGCCGATGACAGCAATAAAGATCTCTATTGCGATTATGCTGTTTCTCTTGCAAGGAGCGGATATACGGATAAGGCGGAGGAGCTGTTGAAAGGAGCCGAAGGAAAGGGTCTTGAAAGCGACAAGCTCAGGCTTGTAAGTGCTGAGATAGCCTTTGCAAAGGGTGATATGAAGGCTGCCGAGGATCAGTTCGCTCAGCTTGCAGAGCAGGCGGCGGATAACGACCTTGCTCAAAGAGCCTGCATTTATCTTTGCAGGGTATATCAACGTGAGGGAAAATATGATGAGCTTATCAGCGCTGCTGAAAAGTATAAAAGTATTCTTAATGCGCCGCGCAAGAGAGCTGCTGAGGTGATGTGCGCCGAGGCATATCTCAGTAAAGCAGGCGTTGCTGACGGAGAAGAAAAAAAGCTCTGCGCTCAGAAGGCTGTGGATATATATAACGAGTTGAAGAAAAGCGGTGCAGTCTCGAAAAAGAGCGACTTCAACCTTGCCACTGCATACGAATATCTTGACGATATGGTCGGCGCACAAACGATACTCAACGATATGATGGTTGAGTTTCCTGATGATCCCGATGTATATGCAAGGCTTGCCATTCTTGAAGCTGACAAGCAGGCAAAGAGAAGCTTATCAAAGAGAAACTATGAAAGCTTCAAGAAGTATTATGATAAGGCGGAGAAGCTTGACAGGCAGAACAAGGTAAACGGAACGAGCAGTTCATATATAGCGACAATGGAAACTCTGTATGAACGGATCAAGGAAAACGACTGGATAAAGGAGTGACTAAAATGAGTACAGGCGCAATACTGCTTTATTGTGGTATCGGACTTTTTGCGGCGGCTCTCTTAGGCATGATAATAGCCAACATAGTGATATCCTCTAAGGGGAAAAAACTCAGAGGGCTGATGGACGACAGGTACGGAAACAATAAATAATAAAACGGTCTGAGCTGCGAGGCATTATTTCAGTGTGGGCTCGCAGAATGAAATCTGGAGTTGTGATAGTAAAAATGGCAAGAGATAAGAGTAAAATAAGAAATTTCAGTATAATAGCGCATATAGATCACGGAAAATCGACCCTTGCGGACAGGATACTTGAGCAGACACAATCCGTGGCGATCCGTGATATGGAGGATCAGCTCCTTGATAATATGGAGCTTGAGCGTGAAAGAGGAATAACTATTAAAGCTCATGCGGTTACGCTGGTGTATCATGCCGATGACGGTGAGGAATACATCTTTAACCTGATAGATACTCCCGGTCATGTTGACTTCAACTACGAGGTGTCCCGCTCGCTTGCCGCATGTGAGGGAGCTGTTCTCGTTGTGGATGCTTCGCAGGGTATTGAGGCGCAGACGCTTGCGAACACCTATCTCGCGCTTGATGCAGGACTCGAAATAGTTCCGGTCATTAATAAGATAGATCTTCCCAGCGCAGACCCCGACAGGGTGAAAAAAGAAATAGAGGACGTTATCGGTCTTCCGGCAGAGGATGCGCCGTGTATTTCCGCAAAGATGGGAATAAACATACATGAGGTGATGGAACAGCTTGTCAGGTTAGTTCCTGCTCCCGACGGTGACGACGGCAAGCCGCTGCAGGCGCTCATCTTCGACTCTTACTACGACAGCTATAAGGGAGTAATTATATATGTAAGAGTTAAAGAAGGACAACTGCATGTCGGCGATACGATAAGGCTCATGGCAACAGGAAAGGAATTTACCGTGGTAGAATGCGGCTTTATGAGGGCAACGAACCTTGAACCTGCCGAGGCTCTTTTTGCAGGAGAGGTTGGGTATATAGCCGCATCAATAAAAACCGTAAGCGATGCAAGAGTGGGTGATACGGTAACACTGAGCGCAAGACCCGCCTCAGAACCGCTGCCGGGTTACAGAGCGGTACAGCCGATGGTATTCTGCGGTATTTATCCTGCTGACGGAGCAAAATACCCCGATCTCAGAGAAGCACTTGAAAAGCTTGAACTGAACGATGCGGCGCTCTCTTTTGAGCCGGAAACCTCTGTTGCGCTCGGCTTTGGATTCAGATGCGGATTTCTGGGACTTCTGCATATGGAAATAATTCAGGAAAGGCTTGAAAGGGAATACAATCTTGACCTTATCACTACTGCACCGAGCGTCATTTTCAGGATAACCAGAACAGACGGAACGGTTGAGTTTATAGATAACCCTACAAATTATCCCGATCCCGGTCAGATAGCTAAGGCGGAGGAGCCTGTTACCGAGGCACACATATATTCGCCCTCGGAATATGTCGGAAATATAATGGAGCTTTGTCAGGACAGAAGAGGAGTTTTCAAGGACATGACCTACATAGACTCCGACAGAGTGGATATACACTATATCCTTCCGCTTGCGGAGATCGTATACGATTTCTTTGATACACTCAAATCCCGTACAAGGGGCTACGCATCGTTCGATTATGAATTATCAGGCTATCAGGAGAGCAAGCTTGTTAAGCTTGATATCATGCTCAACGGTGATGTTGTTGATGCGCTTTCCTTCATCATACATGCGGACAAGGCATACAGCAGGGCAAGAAAAATGGCTGAGAAGCTCAAGGAAAAGATACCCCGTCAGCTCTTTGAGGTCCCGATACAGGCGTGCATCGGAGGAAAGATAATCGCCCGCGAAACTGTCAAGGCGATGCGCAAGGATGTGCTTGCAAAATGCTACGGTGGCGACATTACCCGTAAGAAAAAGCTCCTTGAAAAGCAGAAGGAAGGAAAAAAACGCATGCGCCAGCTCGGTACGGTAGAGGTGCCGCAGGAGGCGTTCATGGCTGTGCTTAAGCTTGATACGGACTAAGGAAGGGAAAGAACAGATGAAAAAACAGATTTTGGCATACAATTTCAGCGGCGAAAGACTCTCGGGAGTAAAGCTTGCTGCGGTTTCTGTCAAGGCTGTCACAAGGGAGATAGCCAAGGCCGATTACGGAAAAAAACTCGGCTGTCTTGCAGGGATAAAGGGCTTTGAGGACGCCGCTGATACAGAACACGAGGATTTTCAGGAGGAGCTGCTATTAATGTGCGGCTTCTCGGGTGAGGATATAGAAATGCTTATCCGTTCTCTGAGAAAGTACGGTGTCGGCAGGGTCGCACTTAAAGCCATTCTTACAGAAACAAATACGGAATGGACGAGCTGCGAGCTTTACAGGGCGGTAAAGCAGGATCATGAAGAGATGCTTCGCCGCAGACAGCAGCAATAAAGGAAGCTCTCTATGTACTATACTTACATGCTCAGGTGTGTCGACGGATCGATCTATACAGGTATCACAACAGAGCCGGCACGGAGATTGAGGGAGCATATACAGGCAGGCAAAAGGGCGGCAGGCTATACACGCTCGCACAAAGCGGAAGGCTTTATCGCAATATGGCAAAGTGAGGAGCGCTCCATGGCTTCAAGGCTTGAGGCACTTATTAAGTCTCTTCCGAAAAACAAAAAGGAGGAGCTTGCCAAAAGCGGTGATCTCAGCATGCTTAATGACAGGCTTGATGTCGGCCGATATACCAATATCCTTTCAGGAAAAGAATAATACAAACAGTATATTATACGATTAGTATTTCGTGATCTATGATTATCACGCGAAACATCGACATTACTTAAAGTATATTATAATATAATAATACATATGGTAATAACGGAGGAAGCTATGACCCGTGAAACAGCTAAAAAGAAAATAAAGGGTTTTCCGCTGAAGCTGCAGGCTCTTGCAAAAAAAGATATTGAAGAACGCGCTTATATCAGCACAGAGCTGATCCCTCTGTTTGAGATAGAGGACGGCTACTATCAGATGACGGTAAACTACAAAATAAAACTTGATGACGGTTATATCCACGGAAAGGCTCAAAGCCTTGATGACTTTGTTAAGCTGCACGATGCAGCCGAGAGAGGAGAGGTATTCTCTGTTATGTACCTGAAAAGCTCAAGAATAATAATTGAGATCGAGGAACGGGATGACTAAATACACTTTGTATATCAAACAAATAATAATACGATTTGTATAACAGCAAGGAGGGACTGCAGTGAAATACATATTGCAGACAAAGGATCTGACAAAGGAATACTCTCACAAAAGGGTTGTCGATAATGTCTCGCTTGCAGTCAGGCAGGGAGATATTTACGGCTTTGTAGGTAAGAACGGAGCCGGAAAGACGACCTTTATCAGAATGATACTCGGACTGACAAGGGTCACCTCGGGGAGCTACAGCTTTTTTGAGGGGGACAGCTCTCAGGACCACAGAAGGCGAATAGGCAGTCTTGTAGAAAAGCCGTCCTTGTACAAAAACATGACGGCAAAGGATAATCTTGATATGTACAGCATAATGATAGGCGCAGACAAGGCGGAAACCGGAAGGCTGCTTGATCTTGTGGGTCTGTCCGATACCGGCAAAAAGCGTGTAGCGGATTTCTCGCTTGGCATGAAGCAGCGCCTCGGGATTGCAATGGCGCTTGTAGGAGATCCGGAGCTCCTTATTCTTGACGAGCCGATAAACGGTCTCGACCCAAAGGGTATAGCCGAGATAAGAGAACTGTTTCTAAAGCTTAAAAACAATGGCAAGACTATATTTATATCAAGTCATATTCTTGGCGAGCTGGAAAAAATAGCAAGCTGCTACGGAATAATATCCGCGGGCAGGCTTGTTGAGGAGATAACCTCAGAGCAGCTCCATTCAATGAGTATTGAAAGGACTATAATAAGGGCAGACCGTCCCGAGGATGCTATGGCTGTTGCAAAGAAGCTACTGGGAGCAGACAAGATGAAAATAGAATACGGGAGGCTGTATATTACCGGTTCGGTGCCTAATATCGGGGAGCTTACAAATGAGATGTTCAAGCAGGGTATCACTGTAACAGGCATTACAAACGATAACGGCGGCGCAGAGGAGTATTTTCTTAAAAAAATGGAGGAGGGACAGTCATGACTTTGCTTCTTAAGTCGGATCTTTTCAAGCTGAAACGCAGTCTTAGCTTTAAGGTGTGCCTTATCGTTGCCTTTGCGCTTGGTATAACCATGGCTGTGCTCTACTATTTTGCATGGAACGCCATGCAGGATAAGCTTGAAGAGACTGCCAGAATGATAGCGGAGATGGGTGATTACGGAAATACGATAAAGGATGCTCTTGCGCTTATGCCGCAGAACGATCTTTGGTCTTATGTGAACATATCTCTGTCAGATCTTAATGTGCTTTATATCACCGCAGTGGTGGTCGGCGTATTTGTGGGATCGGAGTATTCCATGGGGACGCTAAGAAACCCGATTACAAGGGGGTTTTCCCGCACAAAGATGTATTTTTCAAAGCTTATTGTCACATCTATCGCATCAATGGCTGTTATCGGTCTTTACACATTGGGCGGCACTCTGGCGGGCATGATAATGTTCGGGTTTTCGGCATCTGTTACCGCAGGAGAGATGCTTTTAACGATTCTGTGCTATTTTCTGCTTTTTCTTGCTGTCAACAGTTTTTATTTAATGGTGGTTGCTCTGACAAAAAAAACAGGCTATTCAATAGCCTTCTCCTTGATAATACCCATGCTGATAATGTCGCTTGCCCGAGTGATAAAGATAGGCTATGCCGACTTTGACAGGATCTCGAGACTTTGGGTGTTCGATACGATCGTAAGCACGCAGGAATTGGTTAAATCATCAGAGGCCTATATACCTATAATAGCGGCTGTGGTATATTTTGTTCTGTTCACGGTATTGGGGCTGCTGTTGTTCAGGCGTCAGGAGATCAAATAATTCCGACGGCTTATTCTGTGAAAGGGTCTGAATGATCGAAAAGGGGTATAATAACAGATTATTTGTCGCCGCAGTATTAATACTTATGTACAAACCGAAATAATAATGGTATAATAAATCAAACAGGCGCAGCAGCGCCGGATTAACGAACGGGAGTGATCTCATGGGAATGGGGAAAATACTTGTAGTAGACGATGATATCAATATATGTGAGCTTTTAAGGCTTTATATCGAAAAGGACGGATATGAGGTTGTTATAGCAAACGACGGAGGACAGGCGGTCACAAAATTCAAGACCGAAAAGCCGGATCTTGTAATGCTTGATATAATGCTTCCTGTGCTTGACGGCTGGCAGGTCTGCAGAGAGATAAGAAAGACCTCACAGTGCCCGATAATAATGCTTACAGCAAAGGGCGAGGTATTTGACAAGGTGCTCGGGCTTGAGCTTGGAGCAGACGATTATGTCGTAAAGCCCTTTGAGACAAAGGAGATAGTTGCAAGGATAAAGGCAGTGCTCAGACGTGTAGGCGGAGGTCTTTCTATCTCGGATACTGTAGAGGAAAGCAAAAAGGAGGTTCGCTATGACGGTCTTGTCATCAACCTGACAAATTATGAGCTCAGGGTGAACGGCGAGCAGATAGATACCCCGCCGAAGGAAATGGAGCTTATCTATCATCTTGCGAGCAATCCTAACAGGGTGTTTACAAGAGATCAGCTTCTTGATGAGGTTTGGGGCTTTGATTATTACGGCGATTCAAGGACTGTGGACGTTCATATCAAGCGCCTGAGAGAAAAGCTTGAGGGTGTGTCTGACAAATGGGCGCTTAAGACCGTATGGGGAGTAGGTTATAAGTTTGAAACGAAAGATTAAGTATTTTTCGGGAAAATCACTTTTTCTGAAATATATGAACGTAAGTGTTATAATCGTTTTTCTGAGCTTTTTGCTGCTTGGAGTTATACTTACAATGACGATATCAGGCTATTGGTACAATGAAAAGCACACGACGCTTGCGACCCGAGCCGAAAATATAGCGGAATATATCAGGATGAACCTCAGGATAGCTCATGTCGGTGATAACGGCCGGACTGGCTTTGAATGGATCAATTCAAACTATTCCGAATTTATGAACGAGTTTCTTCATATATATGCAGGCGACGTTGATTCGGATATAATAATAGTAGATAAAAACTCAAAAATAGTTATGTCAGTGTCCGACAATAAGATGGTATCTCCGGGACGCAGCCTGAAAAGTGATATCACCGAAAAGGCTATCACTCAGAATTCCACCTTTGAAAAAAGCAATCTCGGCGGGGCATATGATGATGAAAGATATATATCTACAAAAGCAATTTATGCAAGTAACGGCATGGATACCTTGGGAGCAGTAATAATAACGACAAATACCAAGGATATCGATAGCTTTATGAGCATGGTAATGCAGATATTCATTCTTGCGGCAATAGCGACCCTTTCAATGTCGATACTTGCTATAGGAGTGTTTTCTTATAATATGGTCAAGCCTCTCAGACAGATGTCCTCCGCTGCAAAGCAGTTTGGAAAGGGCGATTTCAGTGTAAGAGTAAGCGCGACCGGAAATGATGAGATAAAGGAGCTTGCCAACGCCTTCAATAATATGGCGGAATCCCTATCTGCGTCGGAAATAACGAGAAAGAGCTTTGTTGCAAATGTGTCGCATGAGCTAAAAACACCCATGACAACAATAGCGGGCTTTATCGACGGTATCCTTGACGGCACTATACCTACGGAAAAGCAGGATTACTATCTGCGTATCGTATCAGATGAAATAAAGAGACTTTCAAGGCTTGTACGCTCCATGCTTGACCTTTCAAGGATAGACAGCGGTGAGCTGAAGCTTAATTTCCAGAAATTTGATCTCCTTGAGGTGCTTGTTAATGTTATTCTCACCTTTGAGCAGGAGATAGACAGAAAGAGGATCGAGATAAGAGGACTTGACACCATTTCGCCGAAGATAGTATACGGCGACAAGGATCTTCTTCATCAGGTAGTGTATAACCTTATCGAAAATGCCGTAAAATTTACCAATGAGGGCGGTTATATCGAATTCAATATTGTCGAGAGCCTTGAGCGTTTTGATTTCCTCATTAAAAACAGCGGCATAGGAATAAAGAACTCGGAGATAGAGCATATCTTTGAGAGGTTCTATAAAACAGACAAGTCACGCAGCAAGGATAAAAAAGGTCTTGGTCTCGGTCTTTATCTTGTAAGGAGCATAATAAGACTCCACGGGGGAGATATAATCGCAAGGAGCAACGAGGGCGATTATACTGAGTTTGACTTCTATCTTCCCAAAAAGACGATGACAAGGAAGGATAAGAAATAAAGAAAAGGAGGACGTCTTATATATGTCCGAGGAAAATGAATTGGAAATAAGCGGCGCGGATGCAGAACAGGAAAGTGGCATGGCGGAAACAACTCCCGAGCCTGCTCCTATGCGTTTCAGTGATATTGTGCAGGATGTTCAGAAGGACGGATACACAGCTTCGCAGAGCACTGCTCCGGTATACAGTATTACAGAGGATGAGCTTATTTTACCGCAGTTCACAAAGCCGAAAATGTCAAAAAAGGTTCTGTTGATAAAAACTATTGCATGGATCCTCAGCGTGCTGATAGTATCGCTGGGTATCTTCCTGATATTCAGGTTCACATCATCGAACAACGGCTCGGGAAATAAGAAGGATGATAAAAATATCCCCGATAATCACTTTGCGAGTTCCTCCTATGCCGAGGATATCTCCATACCGGGAGCGCCTTCTGTATCGGCGGATCCCGACGGTCCCCAGATATCCACAGCAAGCTCCGTAAACGAGACCGGTGCAAATTCGGTGAATGCCGCATTTAAAAAGGTATCTCCGTCCGTAGTATGTGTGACCTCATATAAGAACGGACAGGACTATATACTTAGCAAGATAGGCGACGGTTCGGGAATAATCATTTCTGAGGACGGATATATCGCAACAAACAGCCATGTGGTGGATGATGATGTTGAAACCGGCGTAATGATAACCTTGTATGACGGTACTCAGTATCTCGGCACAATTATAGGAGTGGACAAAAAGACCGACCTTGCAGTGCTGAAGATAGACGCAAAGGGACTTGTTCCTGCGGAATTTGCAGATTCCGATAAGCTGTATGTCGGTCAGGAGGTATATGCGATAGGTAATCCGGGAGGTTCTAATTTTTCAAATTCTCTGACCAAGGGGATCGTATCGGCAACAAACAGAATCCTGTCGAGCAATGCCTATATCAAGTATATCCAGACGGATACGGCGATCAACCCGGGAAATTCGGGAGGTCCTCTCGTGAATGAGGAGGGACAGGTTGTAGGCATGAATACCTCAAAAATAGTAACCACCAATTATGAGGGCATGGGCTTTTCAATACCCTCAAACAAGGTCGCAGATATCATAAACAAGCTTATAAAATTCGGATATATAAACGACAGGGGAACATTGGGAATAGAGGGAGTGACCTGCAATCTTTATGAATCAAAGAGCAAGAATGTTCCTATGGGAATGGTTGTGACCAGAATAGATACCACAAGTCCTCTGTATCTTTCGGACGTTAAGGAGCAGGATATCATAACGGCAGTAAACGGCGAGAGGGTAAGATCCTCTGCAGAGTTTATCGACCAGATGAGCAAATATAAGCCGGGAGACACGATAGTGCTGACACTTTTCAGAGCGGCGAGCGGTACTAATAACAAAGAATATTCCTTCGATCAGAGCGTTACACTAATAGAGGACAGTTCTCATGGTTCATGAGCAGCATTAAAACAACAGGACGTATCCATTCTATAAGGATATGTCCTGATTTTTTATGTGCGATGTATTGTTGAAACGGCTATGGTATTCCGTGAGATCATCGATTTATTGTTTTAAGAAAAAATATCAAATATTATAAAAACAATTTTGTGATATGTCTTGAAAAGAATTATTGTTTTTGGTATAATGATTAACAGTATTAGGAAAGGCTGATGTATATGGGAAGAATGTCAAATAAAGATGCAAAAAGCTCGTTTGAGGATTCCTTCAAAAGAGCTACAAGTCCCATGATGACCCTGCTTCTGTTAAATGAAAAGCCAATGTATGTCTATAACCTGTCACGGGAGCTTGAAAAGAGGAGCAACAGCACCTATAAAATGAGCTTCCTTTATCCTGTGCTATACCGTTTGCAGGAACAGGGCTATGTCTGTGAGTATTCTCAGGAGATAACAGAAAGCCACAGGACAAGGAATTATTATAATATTACTGATTCAGGGCGAGAGTATCTCAGATTTATGCTTGATAAGTACAGAGAGCTTCTTAAGGCTGTAGATATCGTAATAGAGAACGGTCTTGGCAGCGGTGACGCCGGTGAAGGGCAATAAGCGCACAGCTTGTTTCCTCAGAAAAGACTTTTCATAGGCTTCTGCAGCATTGAGGCGGCAGCCGGAGCCTCAATAAATCAGGATAAAAATATTTGACCCCGCATTCAAACGAGATGCGGGGTCTTTCATTACAGAATGATGCGGCAGGCCACCAAGGTCTGCCGCATTTTCACGCTCAGAAATAATAACTGCTTGTCTTATAAAGCTCTGCCGCCCGTGTCAGGATCTTGTTTGCTGCCGGCAGGGCAACGGCATAGCTGTAGTTTCCGTATTCAAGTATGATCGAAAATGCCAGTGGGCAATCCTCGTCCCTGCTGAAGCCTGTGACCCATGCGTGGGCAAGACCGTCGTCGCTGACCTCTGCGGTGCCTGTTTTTGCGCAGACGTCAAGAGAAGGACAGACATAGTCTTTGCCGTAGCTGTAATTGACCGTGTAGCTCATCATATCGGCAATTTTGTCTGCGGAGGTTTTGTTCATTATCTCATTCCCGAGAGTTACACTGTTGCTGCTCTTTCCGTTAATGCTGTTGATAAGATAAGGCATAACCGGAGTTCCGCCGTTAGCAATGGCGGCGCTTATAACAGCCATGTTTACGGGAGTTTCCAGAACGGTATACTGCCCCACGCCGGACCAGCCCAGTTCATTTTCGGTAGCCTCCGCAACCTTATAAACGCTGTCGGCGCTTTCTATGCCGTCAAACTCCAGATGAGAATTGAAGCCTGCCTTCTGAGCATAATATGTCATTTTTTCCTTTCCGAGAGCTGCTGCAAGCTTTGCGAAGTATACGTTGCAGGATTGTGCAAGTGCTTCCTTCATATCGACTCTGCCGTTGGGCTCAAAGCAGACTATCTCGCCGTCTCCGACTGTATCCTTGCCCGAACAGTTATATACGCTCTGCTCTATATCGGGTATCTCATTGAGAGCTGCGTTGGCTGTTATCAGCTTGAAGGTAGAGCCGGGGGGGTAGGCGGCTAATAAAGCCCTGTTGAGATAGGCTCCGTCATAGTCAGGATTGGTTTCGATATCCTCTGGTATGTTCTGTGGGTCATATACCGGGGTGCTGACCATACAGAGTATCTCTCCGGTTTTATAGTTATATACGAAAGCCGCGCCCTTATAGCTGCCAAGTGCCTCTACAGCAGTTTTCTGCAGACGGCTGTCTATAGTCAGGGTAAAATCGTTGCCCGAAGTGACAATATCGTCATGCGGCTTGAACAGCCCGGGAAGCCCCAGACCAAAGACAAAGCTGCCCGTAAAGCTGTTGTCTGTGAGCCTTGTGCGGTAGACGGTCTGTATGGCGGTGGAGATGTTGACAGAGCTGTCTCCGACAACATGGACGCACGCCTTTCTTGTTTCCTCGTCCTCGTTATAGACACGCTTTTTGTCAATGCTCTGGGCAAGAACTACTCCGTTGCGGTCGAGGATCTTTCCGGCATATTCAAGCCCGTAGGAGCTTGGGATATTTTCGTTCATGGGATGGGTTATCCATTCAGAGGAATGGACAATGAGGTTTACAGTGTGATAAGCCAGACCTGCAAAAAAAGCAAGCGTCATGATAAATATCATAAATGATCTTGAACTGATCTTTCTCATTTAAGCATTCACCTCCATAAGGCTAAGCCCCCGAAGGAGTGCGGAGCACCTGAGCCTTTGCGCGCTTTTGCGAATAGGTGCGCTCATCTGCTGCCTTGATAAAGGCGAGCAGACCCCAGCAGGATATCATGCTCGAGCCGCCGTAGCTTACAAAGGGCAGAGTAACACCTGTGAGCGGAAGAAGATCGACAACGCCGAAGACATTTAGCGCAGCCTGGAAAACGAGCAGACCTGCGGCGGTGCAGGCTGCAATAGAATAAAACGCGGAACGGCTGCGTGTGGTGACGGCTCTTGAATATATCATGAAGCCGCCAATGATAACACAGAGGAGTATAGCAGTGAAAAGGCCGAGCTCCTCGCTGGCAAGACCGAACACGAGATCACTCTCAGAGGCAAA
>ONFW01000257.1 GCA_900317215.1 uncultured Eubacteriales bacterium
ATCACAACGGGTCTGTTCCTGTCCCCGAGATTGAAGGCAACAACGACCTCAGAGCCCACCTCCGGCAGAGCATACATTCCGTGCTCAGCACCTGCATAGGGACTCATCACTGAGATCCAGCCCGTTACATTTCTGCCCTCCTCGCCGAGAAAAAGCTCGACCTTGACCTTGCCCGGGAAATCCTTGTTATAATTCTCTTTGACCGTTCCCGTAACAACGCCCCCGAGGATACCTGTATTCTTTTTTTCGGAGAGCATTATAAATTCGTCATACAGTCCCATTATATCCAACCCTTCGATTCAAATACGGTGGAGAACCTGTCTGAGCTTATCAGGTGCCTGACCTCCGTAATATAATATTTTTTGTCAGCCATTTCATCAAGGGACTTTATCTGCAGATATCTGCCCGGCACTATCTCGGGAAGACCTATCATTTCTCCCGTGGCAAAGCAGCAGCTCATCTGCTCGTTTCTTGCTGCCGCCTGAGCCCTCAGCTTGACCTTGGCCTCTGTATCGGCGTCCGGGTCGAAAAAAAACTGCGAAGGTGCAGGAGAAAGCACGGGAGAGTATTTTTCTTCGGTTTTTGCCTTGACCTTTGCGCTCAGGCTCTTGCAGTTTACAGGGTCATACCCCACATAGTTTATCTCGGTGTCGAGATAGTCAGACATCATAGAAAAGCTTATAAGCTCCTTTCCAAGCTCTGTGGTCATTATTGGGGTCTTGTTTTTTGCAGGGGTGCGAAAATACGCCTTGTCAGTAAGCACAAAAAACTCCCTGTCCGACTTTGCCCCGGCTATAAGCTCGTTGGTCACAAAATCATAATCACTGCTGCTCTGGGATACGGGAGCATCAAGGTTATCCGAGGTGGCGTCACATTCGACAGAGCAGAGCTTTGAATAGCTGCTCATGACCTTTTTGAAGATATCGGAATAATTCTTCTCCTCATATAGCTGACGGCGCACGCCGCTCGTCATCATCAGCTTGCGGACATCCATGAGCTTTACCACGATATTGACCATATCCGTAAATTCACAGCCCAGTCCGGCAACATATCCCTTGAATACCTTTGTGGTAGCCGACAGATAGCCGAGCTCTATCTCTATTATCGTGCCGAGCTTGAACGCTTTTGTTATGTTTGATGAAAAGGCATGGCTCTCGTTGTCATAGGCGGCGCCGATCTTTATTACAGCCATGCCCGCCGACTCGAGAGAAAGGGTGAGCTGCAGCTCCGATATGGTGAGATCGAGGGAGGACACAAGATCTGAGCCTGAGGATTTGAGCTTTATTGCCGGCACTACATAGTTGCCGTATTTATTCTCAAGAGTTGTGCTGTTTGTTGTTCCCGTCATCAGATCCGCCATTTCTTATCCCCGTTTCCTTTTTCAGTCGTTAATTGAGGGTACTCTGAGCACCTGTCCTACGGGAATATCAAGGGGATTCATGATGTTGTTGGCATCGGCTATCCTTCGCCATTCCCTTGCATCTCCGTACTCCTTCTCCGCAAGACACCATATACTGCTGTCCTCGGTCATTGTTCTTGCCTTTGTCCTGTCGGGCGACATCAACGGGCTGCTCCTCTCGGATGCCGCCTTATTGAAGCCCTGCATCGTGAGGTCGACTGTCGCCCTGAGAGGCTTTCCCGACTTGTCGAACATGGTGTAGTTAACTCCTACAGATTCGACATAACCGGCAAACTGCAGGCTTCCCCACACGAACATACAGCCCGGGGGCTGATGAGATTCACCGTCCATTTTTGTGAGCGAGGCTATTTTATTTATCGTCTTTGTGATATCCTTGCTGTCGTCACCGGTTATCATGTTGGCGACCGATTTGACCGCGCTTGAAAGTGACAGAAATTCATCGTTATTGAATATCAGCGTGACCTCAAGAGTAGAGAGCATTCCGCCGTTGAAGCTTATCGCAGGCTCGTCCTTTTTTCGCCTGCTTCGCTGAGAATACACCGACCTGTCGGTTATCTTATATTCGGAGGGATTGAACTGAACGGGTATCTGATCTACCGATGTACTTCCCACAACAAGAAGCACCGCCTTTGCGCCCATGAGAGAATTGACTATACCCGTTGCCGCCTTTGTCAATGTAGATGTAAATCCCATAGCCTCTCTTCCTTTCTGTGCAGTATACGCATGTTAAGGGCTTATTCCGGCAGACCGTGCAGCCTGCTTTAAATTATTGCACCGTTGATCTCAGCGCTTTGAAAAGCGTGAGCTATCCATTCTTAGCTGAAAACGAAGTCTGTTTATGACCTCGTCCGACAAAGCTCTAAGATCAGTGTTTTTAAGCGCTGTCTGTTCAAGCTCGGTCTGCTTTTTTCTGATCTCCTCAAGCTTGCCCGAGTTTTGCTCCGCCTTCTCCTCAGCCCTTTTCAGCTTTACGGTAAGCTCGGTTATCGTCCTCTCAACAGAGTCCTCCATAAACGCCGCCTGCGGTGAGGGTGTGTTGGGGTCTGCGCCCTCAATGAGATTTCCGTACCGGCTTATCAGGCTTCTTGAAGGAGCCGTATTCCTCTGAGCAGCAGCCCTTCCGGCATTCTCCGTACGAGGCTCTGCTCTGAAGGAAAGGATCGATGCGTCATAGGCTTTTTCCTTGCCGTCGGG
>ONFW01000256.1 GCA_900317215.1 uncultured Eubacteriales bacterium
AAAGGGAGTAGGGGGGCATCTCATTGAGCATCGGGCGGGGAGCCTTGCTGCAGAAGGGATCTCTATCCTATCGAGCATATCCTTTCTTGCGAAAACGGAAAGGGGCATATCCATATCGCAGACTATCATCCATGCTGTGAGCTTGTCGGGATATACCCTGACATTAGTGAAGCCTCCGAAATCTCCTCTTGTGAGATCCTCGGGAACGATGTATACGCTCTCGGTGTCGTATTTATAGGAAACGACATGGAATTTACTCTCGCACCCGAACCAGCTTATATTGTTTTCCTTTATTATCATAGGAGAACCCGGCTTGCCGTCCGGCGTCCACTGCTCCCAGCTTCCCTGAAGGCTCTGCAAAAACTCATCGTCACGGATAATGATATGATCGAAGGGACCGTTTTCCTTTTTGGTCAGGGTATAGAGCGTCTCTCCCATGATCGTGTAGTAATACAACATTTTAAGCTCGCCGTTTTCGTAGGCGAGCTCTTTTATCTCTGTCATCATATGCCCCTGATAGTCCCGTGAGAGGATATTATCCTCAAGAGCAATAGCTGTGCGTTTTCCCTGTTCAATGCTGTCTGCGTCATAGGTCACTGTTGTTTCAAGGCGTATACCTCTGTCATAGCCTCTTACGGTAAGCTTTTCATTACGAAATTCAAGATAGTAATGATAGCCCTCCTCCCAATAACCGTTAAGCTTGTCTGAATACTTCAAAATAACACACCGCCTTGTAATTATGTATCATTCATCTATAGCCTCAAGCAGAAAGCTCACAGGACGAAAGCCGTCGTTACAGGATATCATTGCAGAACGTTTATTCTTCATCCAGCCGCCGTAGAGATCCTCAGCACCGTATGTCAGTGCCAGCACAAAGGGGGATATACTTTCCCATGCACTCTGACAAAGGCCGTCTGGTCTGACGGAGCCTTCTGAAATAAAAGAATCTCCAACCTGCATATCACAGGCATGCTCTATCGGGTTTTCATATTCTTCCATAAGGTCGCTGTGGCAGACCTTTTTCATAACTGTAATGCGTACTCTTTTCATAATATCCACCACGATCAGGCGTGAATGAGCGCAGGGAAGGACATTATATCGGGCAAGTCGTTAATCAGCGTATCGCCGAGTACAAAGAAGGTAGTATTTTCCTCCTTAAAGAGATACCTTTCAAGTCCGGAATTATTCTCGGGGATAAATGCAAAGTCTACGTTCTTTATTTCTTTACCGAAGCAGCAGGCTGCTTTTACAGGATCTACAGGTCTGTCCGAAATGATATCATAAATCGTCAGGTTATCGTCCTCCTTTTCAGCAATAACAAAGCAATCACTGTCGGGAAGCTTATATACGCACTCCTGCATAAACTGTGAAAGATAGAACATGAGAAGGTCATCAGTATCGGTCCTGACCGGACTGCTGCTTGAAAGAGACTTCTTATTCTTAAGGAATGCCTCAAAATCCTTCATATCATTCATAGGTACCTGTACTGCACTGGGGAGGCTGTCGGTATCTATGCCCGCACGGAAGCGATATTCGTCCGCAGTACGGAAACCGAATCTGGGATAGAAATCAAGCACCTCATCATTTGCATAAAGGAAAATACCGTCCCTGTCGGAATAATCAGAAAGAATTTTCTCCATGAGCTTTCTGGAATAGCCCTTATTACGGTAGTCTTCGTCTGTCATAACAGTTCCGAGCTGGATATAGCGGCGTTCCTTTCCGTTGACAGTGCAGTTGATGATATTGACAGAGACGTTTGCAATTAGCTTGCCGTCAAGAAGGATCGAATAGGGTATGTACTTATCCTTCCAGAAGCCGCTCTGGTACCAGCCCTCAAAGCTCAGTCCGAAGGTCTTTTCAGCAAGCTCGTTGAAAGCGTGTCTAAGTTCATCGTTTTTTTGGTAGTTGGAAATAATGCTGTATTGCATATTGAATCTCTCCTTTATACTTTTTATAAAGCAATGATAACACAAGACTCACGCGGTGTCAATCGTGGAAAACGACCGTTTTTCATTGCGTATACGCATATTACTTCCAGCACGCGCCAATACCTTGTGAAGCATACTTCATTTCAAAGACGAGGTTTCCGGCACTGACAGTGCATCACCACATGCTGTAAGTCTTAATTGTCTTAATTTCTGTAAACGGGAGAGGGGTTTTTCGATATAGCGAATGTCCCAAAATGAATGTTTTGGGACATTGAGAGGAGAGAATAAACAGGCACAGCCATTGCATCAGCCGATCTGTTTATCCGGGCGTATTCGGTCTTTTGCAATGACTGTACAATTATCTCTGTATCAGCGTTTGTTTTTCTGCTGAGTATCATTTGTTATATCCTTTCAAGCTCGATACCGACGACCTTGTATTCCGACTGCATTTCCTTCGGATAATATTCAAGCATATCCTTATATGAATCGCTTCTGATATTGCCTTCGATATATCCGCATTTTTCAAGCGGAAGCTTTTCATACAGCTCCTTAAAGCTTTCATATATATGCAGTCTGATAACTCTCGTTTTTATCCGTTCTTTTGTTGATGTATTTGTGAATACTATAATGTCATTCGTTGAGATCTTCTGTCGTTTTTCGTCATACAATCTCAGCTCGATTGTTTTACTGCCGTTTTTTATCTTTTCAAACGGTTTTGCTGCAAGCCTCATTTCAAATTCTTTTTCCTGTTTCATTTAACTGTCCTTTCTCTGCTTTTTGTCCTTTTTTAACAGCCTGCTCTCCCCTTTTGTTAATTCATTCACAATATTTTTCGTTATATTCATATAAAGAATTGTATCAGCAGCTTTATCCCAAGTATTATCAGTATGGCGCCACCGAAAAGCTCAGCATAGGCAGGTCGGAAAAAGCGGAACCTTCTTCCAAGTACAAAGCCTGTGTATGACAGTGTAAATGTGATAGCTCC
>ONFW01000255.1 GCA_900317215.1 uncultured Eubacteriales bacterium
CATGTCAGGCGGGGAACCGAGCAGCATTAAGCGTTTCGCACTGTGCGATGCAGTTAGTCTGTTCGGCCGTATATTCAAGGGCATGAGGCTCCGTTAAATACGGGCTGTCTTGATTTTTTTAGCTGTTTTATCCTTTTGCACAGTTTTACAAAGGGGCGTGACAAAATGTATAGGGTTTTATACAGGAAATACCGTCCTCGTGTGTTTGCAGATGTAATAGGTCAGCCGCAGGTCACCGAGACCCTGAAAAATGAGCTTATGTCTGACAGGATAGCTCACGCTTACCTTTTTACAGGCTCAAGAGGAACAGGCAAAACCACCTGCTCCAAGATACTTGCAAAGGCAGTGAACTGCCTCTCTCCGGTCAACGGAGATCCCTGCGGCGAATGTGAGATATGCAAAGGAATAGATGACGGAAGCATAATGGATGTCGTTGAGATAGACGCCGCAAGCAATAACGGCGTTGACGATATCCGCACACTGCGTGAGGAAGCTGATTTTACTCCTGCAAATTCAAAATACAGGGTATATATCATAGACGAGGTGCATATGCTTTCTATAGGCGCATTCAACGCCTTGCTCAAAACTCTTGAGGAGCCTCCTCCCCATGTCATCTTCATCCTCGCCACTACCGAGGTACATAAGCTGCCTGCTACGATCATGTCAAGATGTCAGCGTTTTGATTTTCACAGGATACCGCCTCAGGATATCGCAGACAGGCTCGACTTTGTCTGCAGGCAGGAAAATTGTGAAATAGACCGCAGCGCCGCTCTGCTTATAGCAGGGATAGCTGACGGGGCTATGAGAGATTCGCTCTCACTGCTCGATCAGGCAATGGGTCAGAGCAGTCATATCACTGAGGAGCTTGTCAGAAAAACCGCAGGTCTTGCAGACAAAAGCAGGCTGCTTTCGATGACAGACTGCATACTCAGACATGATGCCGCCGGCTCTATAGATATTATTGATGTGCTGCACAGGGGCTCAAAGGATATGGCAAGACTTTGCGAGGAGCTTGTTGAGCATTTCCGGGCAATGATGCTGCTAAAGACAATGAAGCAGCCTGCGTCCGTCCTTGTAATGTCTGAGGACGATCTTAATAAAACTGCTGAGCAGGCTGAAAAGCTGCAGCTCCCGTTCATCATAGGAGCAATAGACGCACTGCAAACTGCTCATGACAGAATGCTCCGCGGAGTCAACAGACGCATAGAAATGGAAATGACAGCCGTTAAGCTCTGCTCAGACAGCAAAAAAGCTGCCTCCTCCCTTGAGGACAGAGTTGCTGCTCTTGAAAAGGCTCTTTCTCTGATAAAGACCGACCCGACCATGATAACAAAAGCCACATCAGGCTCCTCATCACCTAAGGCGCCGGTCGCTGCCGCAAGACCTTCAGCAGAAAAAATGAAAGAGCTCAGGGACAACGCTGTGCCAATGACAAACTGGCAGGAAGTGCTTGACGACATCAAAAAATATTCAAAGGCTATCGCCATGGGCTTTGAAGGCAGCAAGGCATATATAAGCGGAAAATATGTTCTTGTCGATTCGCCTAACGATATCTGCTTTGAGCTGCTTAAAAATTCATCTCAGCGCGAAAAGATCAGAGAATCCATAAAGCTCATCACAGGCAAGGAATACAGCATGGGAAGATACAGCTATCCCGAAGAGGAAACGAATGACGACGCCCTCTCCAAGCTCATCAGCGACTTCAAAAAGGCAGGTGTGCCTGTGAATAACGATGATGAGCCGCAGTAATAAGCTGCCGACTCAGCCCGGGGACGCTCAGTTCACGGACTGATAATGTGGATCACCACAAAAATAAATTTTCAAACGGAGGATATCAAAATGAAAGCAAGATTACCCAAGGGTTACAGCAACGGCGGAGGAAACCAGAACATACAGCAGCTTGCACGTCAGGCTCAGAAAATGCAGGAGGAAATGGACGAAGCAACCAAGGAGCTTGACGTCAAGGAGTATTCTGCTGCAGCAGGAGGCGGCGCAGTCAACGCTGTTGTTACCGGTGCTCTCGAGGTCAAATCCATTGAGATCAGCAAGGACGTAGTTGATCCCGAGGATATTGATATGCTCTCAGACCTTATTATAGCTGCAGTCAACGAGGCTATCAGAAAGGCAAGAGATGAAAAGGCTGCCACCATGGACAGGATCTCAGGCGGTCTTAATGTTCCCGGTCTGTTCTGAGCATGCAAAACAGCAATATCGCTTCACTCGCCCGTCTTACAGAGCAGTTTGAAAGGCTGCCCGGTATAGGACAGAAAACAGCGGCAAGACTCGCCTATTATGTTCTTAAGATGCCGGAGCAGGACGCAGAAAAATTTGCAGCTGCGATCCTTGACGCACACAAGTCCGTTCACTGCTGTAAAATATGCTGCGATCTTACCGATAAGGAGATCTGCCCTATCTGCGCAGACGACAAAAGAGATAAAAGCATTATCTGTGTAGTTGAGGATCCGAGAGATGTTTTGGTGCTCGAAAGGACCCATGAGTTCAACGTATCCTATCACGTTCTTCACGGAGCTATTTCCCCTATGAAAGGGATACTCCCCGATATGCTAAAAATCAAGGAGCTTATGGCAAGGCTTCATGACGATACCGTAAAGGAGGTCGTTATGGCTACCAACACCACGGTCGAAGGCGAAACAACTGCGGTCTATCTTTCAAAGCTTATCAAACCCCTCGGCATAAAGGTGACAAGACTTGCTTTCGGACTTCCTGTAGGCGGCGATATCCAATATGCGGACGAGGTAACACTTGCTCGCGCCTTTTTAGGCAGAAACGAAATATGATCCTTCCGGCGCCTCTTTGTTATCTCAGAGCGCCGGGTCATCTTATTATCCTTTGCGGGAAAGGAGAGGCTTTTTATGGCAAAGACAGCACCTGATAATACCATTGCTCAAAACAAGAAGGCTTACCATGATTACTTTGTCATTGAAAGCTTTGAAGCCGGCATTGAGCTTTGCGGAACAGAGGTAAAATCCATAAGACAGGGCAGGGTCAACCTTAAGGATGCCTGGTGTACCGTAGAAAAGGGAGAGCTTTTTGTCAAGGGTATGCACATCAGTCCATACGAGCAGGGAAACATCTTCAACAGGGATCCCATGAGAGTGAGAAGGCTTCTTATGCACCGACGTGAGATAATGCGTCTTTTCGGTCAGGTCAAGCAGGAGGGATATTCTCTCATTCCTCTGGCACTGTATTTCAAGGGCTCAAGGGTAAAATTGAAGCTGGGTATGTGCAAGGGCAAAAAGAACTATGACAAGCGTGCTGATATGGCTGAAAAGAGCGCAAAGCGTGACATTGAAAGAGCTATCAAAGCACGAAATCAATAGAGCTTTCACTCTGTCCTCGTGACAGATAATAATAGATATGGGGGCGTAATGGCTTCGACAGGGAGTGTGAGCTTCGGCAAGCGAGCAGCGGCACTGTGGAACCGCTATAAAATCCGCAGGCATAAAAATAAACGACAGAACTAATCCTGTTGCTACCGCTGCTTAATTAGCAGCGGTCGTTCCCTCCGGAAGCACCACGATCCGGAGGGGGCGTCGATCAGTGGTGAACGTGAACAGCAGAGTGTCCTGACTGCTGTCATGATCTAAGGACTACCGAAACACAGGGTTCGTTATCGGACACTGTGCGGGGGGAATCTATCAAACGATAACTGCGCTCGGAGAAAACCGTTGTAAGTGCTTTTTGGACAGGGGTTCGATTCCCCTCGCCTCCACTTACGGAATCCCAGACGAACCCCGACGGAGATCTACTTTGTCGGATCGGTGTTTGTTCTGGCTATGTCGCTGCCGGAAAAGC
>ONFW01000253.1 GCA_900317215.1 uncultured Eubacteriales bacterium
ATGAAAAGTCGACCGCCCGAAAGCATAACGCAATCGGGCGGTTTTCCGATTTGCCCAAATGGGCAGTTTTAAAGTACTTTATGAAGGTTCAAGTGATAGCAACCGCATATCGGTCAAAGATCAAAGGGCTGATGATATACTAATTCTCGCACAAAAAGAGGCGACACACGCGTGTGTATGCGCGCATGCTTTTTATCTTGTACGATCTTCTCCTCTTCTTCATTCAACTAAACATTTAGGGGTAATTCTCAAAATAGGATGCGACCACTTCATTGCTTTTAGTGGATATTCATGCTGTTTTGAACATAATTGTTTTATCGTTTTGCGCCAAAAACACTCCTGTCAAAGGCATAGAAAGACGCCGTAGAAACTCCCGGTTCCTACGGCGTCGTTATTATGCTAAATGATTATCCCGTTAAACTTAATCGAAATCGATAGCTTTTAGTAAACTATTATTATTCTTTTCTTATGATGTGAGATTCAACGAAGTCCCAATCGATTTTCCACTTTCTGAGTGAAAAATCATAAGAAGGATTCTATACCACCGTATACCCTTTGGAAATCAAAACCTCCAATGCTCGGTCGAAGTTCGACTCTTTCACAAGGATATAATCCGTGTTGTAGGTTGAAACAGCGAAGATCCCGATTTTGTGCTCCGCAAGTATTCCGGTTAGTTTTGACAAGATTCCGATCAGTGAAAAGTCAAGTACTCCCTGAATACGGAACGCCCTCCACTCATCATCACGCTCTATCGTATTTGATGGGACATTCTCCGTCTTACACACCAACGAGAGTTCTTCGTCTGTCTTGCCTATAAAATAGAAGTCAGTTGTTAAATCTAAATCTGATATATCTGCTGCTTTACAAACAGATAACTTATGTTCAATTATCTCCAGTTCCAATTGGATTGTCCTCCTATGCTTCTTCTTTCTCTTTACTCGATGAGTATAACGGCCGAATTCCTGTGAATAATCTTTGTTCCATATTACCTCCAAAATTATTTGTTTTGTCTGTTGTTTTCTAAAACGTCCTTGTATTCTTCTTTACCTGTCATCATCTTTTCGGCATAAGAGCAGAGCGGGATAATCTTGATCTGCCTGACGCGGGCTTCTTCAATGATTCTGTTAACCAGCCTTTTGGCGATTCCTTTACCGCCGTAAGCCGGATCAACACCGGTGTGAGTGATCGTCCAAGTTGAACCGGTCACTGTGAAATCGCATTCGCCGATAACATTTCCGCTATCCAGTGCAACGCTTCTGCAATTTCCTTCCTCAAATTCAATCGAAATACAGCCGTTTGAATCGGGCTCAGCTTTTATCATTCTGCATTTAACGATTGCTTCCGTAACAGCTGTCAGAATAAGCTCGCCGTTTTGGTTGTATGCGTCTATTGAAACTTCTGCAAGACCGTTTTTCTCGCTGCGTTTTTGAAGCCTTGTCACAGTCGCTTTCCCGGTCAGACTATCATCCGCAAAAACCGGCTTGATCCATTCGATCTTCGTCGATTTGCCCGCAAGTAGCTGCTCACCGAAGAAATCGACTTCCAGATATTTAGCCCATACCTCCAAAAACGACATCACACCCGGAGCGATCAGCTTTCCGAACACTGTTGTCTTTGCGTATTCCTCATCGGTATGAAGCGGGACGTTATCATAGTCATTCTCAAACGACAGCATTTTTTCTTTTTTAATTAGCGCCGGTTCTATATCTGTCGTCATACCGATTTTCAAATCATCAAAATACATCATTTTCCTCCGCTGATTTAGTCTATCGATAGCAGATCAGAAACAGATCGGTTCCAAACCTTTATCATAGTAAGCAATAACAGCCTGCTTCATCGCGCCGATCATTTCCGGCGTCAGCATACCGGGGATAGCGATGACCGCGAACAGCTTTCTTGCTAAGGATGCAGCAAATATCTGCTCTTCGGCTTTTCCTATCAGAGACACGTCGTCGGTATCAAGGTATGTTCTGATATACAGATCCCAGATATGGCTGATCTCTTCCTGTGTAAAGTGACGCAGGATGGGACTTTCGCTTATCGCCTTCGGATTGTTCGCGCGCTCTTTGAAAAGCGAGTGCATACTGGTCAGATCAAAGATCGGATGTCCCATACCGCAGGTCGCGAGGTCAATGAACATCATTTCGCCGTCCTGCAGCATGGCGTTGCCAATGTGACAGTCGCCATGGATAAAGGTATTGCGGTCTGGGATGATCTCATAGATCGCTTTTATCTTTTCCGTTTCTTCTTCGGTCAGTATGGAAGATAAGTACGGGAGCGCGTTGACGGACGCGGTCTTCTGCACCTGGAACAGCTCGGGGCTGACCTCGATCGAATGCATCTTCTTCACGGTCTGAGCAAACATACGGATATAGTCGTCCATATGCTCTCTGTCTTCAACGATCACTTCTACCAGATCTTTCGCGTTCAGCAGCTCATAAACCGTGCCGTAGCAGTCGCCGACCTTCACGATATCATAAGGGATTGCAGTGGGCACACCGGAAATAAAAGCGTTTTTCGCTTTCTGATTCTCCTGCTTGATCAGCATATCGAAGCTGATATTCGGATGGAATACCTTTATGACGGTCTCTTTATCAGTGCGGTAGACGTCGCCGGTCATGCCTTTGCCGATCAGCTCGCAGCCTTCTACAGATACCTTACGAAAAGCCTTATTGACCGTCAGGATCGTTGTGAAGCCGGTGACATCTAGTATTTCATAAACCTCGCCGCTGACATCGTTCAGTGTAACCTTATCAACTGCCTTGGATAGCTTCAATAATACGCGCAGACCGGCTGATGAAATGTACTCCAGCTCGGAAGCGTCGA
>ONFW01000251.1 GCA_900317215.1 uncultured Eubacteriales bacterium
ATTGATTTCCCCAAAATGACCGAGGAGGAAAAAATACATATCCTCTCTCTCGACACCAGACTCCTCAAGCGCCCCATAGTTGTTCAGAACCTGACCGTGCTTGCAGGCTTCAGCTCTCGTATATGGGAGAAGGCTCTTGTGCATGACGGAGAAGAGTCATGAAGGGATTTTTACCGATAAGCAGGGAGGATATGCTTGCCCGTGGCTGGAACCAGGTGGATTTTACCTATATCATCGGCGACGCCTATGTGGATCACCCGTCCTTCGGCCCTGCAATAATCAGCCGCGTTCTTGAGGCGGCAGGCTATAAGGTAGGGATAATAGCCCAGCCCGACTGGAAGGACGAAAACAGCATAGACGTCTTCGGAGAGCCTCGTCTCGGCTTTCTTGTAAGCTCCGGCAATATGGACAGCATGGTGAACCACTACACCGTGTCCAAAAAGAGAAGGGACAAGGATATGTATACCCCCCTCGGTGAAATGGGTAAGCGCCCCGATCACGCCTGTGTGGTATACGGAAATCTTATCCGCAGGAGATACAGCAAAAAGCCCGTTATCATGGGGGGCATTGAGGCAAGCCTGCGCAGAATGGCGCACTACGACTACTGGGACGATACGCTGAAAAGGTCGGTGCTGCTCGATTCTCAGGCTGATATCATCTCCTTCGGAATGGGGGAGCGCTCGATAGTGAGTATAGCCGATGCCCTTGACAGCGGTATCCCCGTGTCGGACATAACCTACATCAAGGGGACAGTCTATAAAGCTAAAAGCCTTGACAACCTGCCCGATAATGCGATAGTCCTTCCCTCATACAAAAAGCTCTGCTCCGATAAGCTCAGCTATGCGAAAAGCTTCTATATCCAATACACAAATACCGACCCGTTCTCAGGCAAAGTGCTGGCAGAGCCCTATGACGACTGTTATGTCGTTCAGAACCCCATGTCCGAGCCCTTGTCTCAGGAGGAAATGGACAGGGTATACGACCTGCCTTATATGAGGACGAGCCACCCCTGCTATGATAAGTACGGCGGTATAGACGCTATCAAGGAAGTTAAATTCAGTCTTATAAGCAACCGCGGCTGTTTCGGCGGCTGCTCCTTCTGCGCCCTTACCTTTCATCAGGGCAGGATAATCCAGACCAGAAGCCACGATTCTATTGTCAGGGAGGCCGAGCTTCTGATAAAGGATCCCGATTTCAAGGGCTATATACATGACGTGGGCGGACCTACGGCGAATTTCCGCGCGCCCGCCTGTGCTAAACAGCTCACCCACGGCGCCTGTCCGAACAAGCAGTGTCTTTTCCCTAAGCCCTGTAAGAATCTCAGGGTAGACCACAGCGATTATCTTGAGCTTCTGCGCAGGCTCAGGTCTATTGACGGAGTGAAGAAGGTCTTTATCCGCTCGGGTATACGCTTTGACTACATCATGGCGGACCCCGACGATACCTTTTTCCGTGAAATGTGCAAATACCATATCAGCGGACAGCTCAAGGTCGCGCCGGAGCATATCGCAGACCCCGTGCTATCAAAAATGGGCAAGCCCGAAAACAGCGTGTACCGCGCCTTCTGCAAAAAATATGCCTCTGTCAACAAGGCGCTGGGCAAGCCGCAGTTCCTTGTGCCGTACCTTATGTCGTCTCACCCCGGCTCCACGCTGAAGGAGGCGATAGCCCTTGCGGAATATCTCCGCGATACAGGCTGCTCACCCGAGCAGGTGCAGGATTTCTACCCAACACCCTCAACGCTTTCCACCTGCATGTACTACACGGGAGTAGACCCGAGAACGATGCAGCCCGTATACGTTGCTCACGACCCCCACGAAAAGGCGATGCAGAGGGCGCTTATCCAGTATAAAGACCCGAAAAATTACGACCTCGTGCATGAGGCTCTGACAAGGGCTCACCGCACCGACCTTATCGGCTTTGAAAAAAAATGTCTTATCCGTCCCCGCGGCAAGGGCGATATCCGCTCAAAAAAGCCCTCAAGGGAGCTCAGCGAGGAGGAGAAGAAATACGGCATATCCTTTGAAAAATACGACAGGATTCAAAGCGCCGCCTCTGCAGATAAGAGAAAACCGGCGGGCGGAGCGGTAAATAAGAAAAATAATAAAAGCAATAAAAGCAAAGGCAAAAAATAACGCCTGTGAGTTAACGGGCTGAGGAGGTGAGATGATATGAGTATGCTCTGGATATGGGTGACAGTGATATTGGTCTGTGTTGTGCTTGAGGCTGTTTCTCCGCTGCAGCTTGTGTCGATTTGGGGAGCTATTTCGGGAGTTGTTGCCCTGATACTTGAGCTGTGCGGAGTTGATATGGCAATACAGATCGTTGTGTTCTTAGTGCTTACAGTCATTCTGATAATCCTGACAAGACCCCTTGCCAAAAGAATGACGAAATTCCCGAAAGCCGCCACCAACGCCGACATCAACATCGGAAAGACCGGCGTTGTCACCAAGATATCCGATGAAAGGCTGGGCGTTTTTCGTGTAAGAGTGGAAAACAACGACTGGTCAGCAACAACAGAGGACAAGCATACCCTTCCCGTGGGGACAGAGGTCTCCGTTCTCAGGATCGAGGGCGTAAAGCTCATCGTTTCCGAAAAAGCGTGATAAAACAACAATGAAAAGAGGTAATCATCAATGTCACCGTGGTTAATAGCAGTTATCATCATCTTCGCAGTCATCATTCTTATCGTAGTTACCAACATCAAGATAGTTCCGCAGGCAAACGCCTTTGTTATCGAGCGCTTCGGCGTTTATTACAAAACATGGCACACGGGCATTCATGTAAAGGTGCCTTTTATGGACAGGATAGCAAGAAGAGTTTCCCTAAAGGAGCAGGTGGTCGATTTCGAGCCGCAGTCCGTTATAACAAGGGATAACGTATCCATGCAGATAGACACCGTCGTTTATTTCCAGATCACCGACTCCAAGCTCTACGCCTACGGCGTTGAAAGACCGATCATGGCTATTGAGACTCTCTGCGCTACAACGCTGAGAAATATCATCGGCGAGCTGGAGCTTGACAACACCCTCACCTCCAGAGACAAGATTAACGAGAGGATAAGGGAGATACTCGATGAGGCTACCGACGCTTGGGGCATCAAGGTAAAGCGTGTAGAGCTTAAGAACATTCTCCCGCCCCGTGAGATCCAGATCGCCATGGAGAAGCAGATGAAGGCAGAGCGTGAGCGCCGCGCAAGGATACTTGACGCAGAGGGCGAAAAGACCAGCCAGATC
>ONFW01000248.1 GCA_900317215.1 uncultured Eubacteriales bacterium
CAGCCACCTGCTCGACAGAAAGCCGAAGGCTCTCTCCGGCGGTCAGCGTCAGCGTGTTGCTATGGGTCGTGCTATCGTTCGTGAGCCTAAGGTCTTCCTTCTCGACGAGCCGCTCTCAAACCTCGACGCAAAGCTCAGAACTGCCATGAGAACCGAGATATCCAAGCTTCATAAGAGACTCGGAACAACATTTATCTATGTTACACATGACCAGACAGAGGCTATGACCATGGCTGACCGTATCGTTGTTATGAAGGACGGCTTCATTCAGCAGGTCGACACACCTCAGAACCTTTATGAGAGACCCTGTAATCAGTTCGTTGCAGGCTTCATGGGTACTCCTCAGATGAACTTCATCGATGCTACTATCGTCAGATCAGGCGATGATTACGGTATCCAGTTCGGTCAGTACACAATTCCTCTTCCCGAGTCAAAGAACAAGAAGAATATCCTTTCTCACTTTGTAGGCAAGGACGTTGTTCTCGGCATCCGTCCTGAGGACGTACATGACGAGCCCGAGTTCCTTGAGAAATCAGAGGAAAGCGTCATCGAGGCTCAGGTCGAGATCACTGAGCTTATGGGTAACGAGATCTACCTCTACCTCACTATCGAAGGTACCTCTTGCGTAGCTCGTGTTGATCCTTCTTCTACTGCAGAAGCAGGCGAAAGCATTGAGGTTGCTCTTGATGTTGAGAAGATCCATATCTTTGATAAGGAAACAGAGAGAACTATCACAAACTGATATTTCATATCGGTATTATACATTACGAGCTGTCGGAGCTTCCGACAGCTCTTTTTTGCGCTGTTTACAAAGGTTTGTTCGTGATATCTCAGCCCGCGAAAGGTATGATACCCAAAAAAAACGGACCGCACCCGAAGGTGCAGTCCTAAAGGAGAAATATGAAGGGTATCTTATAATCGTGTTAATAAGCGCAGCTTACCAATTGAAGAAATAATCGTACAGATCATCATAGTTTCTTCCGTTGTCAAAATCATAGCCTCCGCCATTGTTGCCGTTTCCGCCGTTGCCGCCGTTGCCGCCGTTGCCGCCGTTACCGCCATTGCCGCCGTTGCCGCCGTTACCGTTGGGATCAAAGCCGTTGGTATTCTTTTTGCCGTTATCGGTGGTACTGTCCTCCTGCTCCCCGAGGGTTACGCTGAGAGTCTTTTCCTCACCGTCACGGGATACCACAACATCGACCTTGTCGCCGGCTTTTTTCTTGAGAATAGCTGCGCTGAGCTCGGCGCTCGACTTGATATCCTTGCCGTCAAATTTAAGAATGAGGTCGCCTACTGTAAAGCCTGCTTCAGCCGCTGCCGTGTCATCGTATACGGTATAGACATATACGCCTTCCTTATCAACACCGTAACGGCGCATTGATGACTCTCCCGAGATATCTATGGGCTTGATGCCGAGATAAGCTCTTCCTGTAACCTTGCCATTCTTCTTGAGGTCACCGATTATAGCCTTAACATTATCTATCGGGATAACATAGCCGATGCTTTCAACTGTTGTACCGCTCGAGGTCTGTACCGACTTGGCTACAACAATTCCCACAAGGTTGCCCTCGATATCAAACATACCGCCGCCTGAATTGCCGGGGTTGATAGCTGCATCTGTCTGGAGAAGCTCCATGTTTTGACCGTCGATAGTGATAGTCCTGTTAAGTGCGCTGACTATGCCTGCAGTAACGCTTCCGCCGAGCTTGCCGAGCGGGTTGCCGATAATGATAGAGGTTTCGCCGACCTCGAGATCCGCCGAGCTGCCAAGAGTAGCTACTGTAAGATCCGTAGCATCTATCTTGAGAAGCGCTATATCGATAACATCGTCTGAGCCTATCACCTCAGCCTTATATGATTTGCCGTCAGTAAGCGTTACTGTCACATTAGAAGCGTCCTCAATGACGTGGTGGTTCGTAACAATATAGCCGTCTGCGGAGATAATAACGCCGCTTCCTGCTCCCTGCATTACATACTGTCCGTAAAAGCTGTTGTAAGAGGTCGACTCGGTGGTTATCTCAACTACTGAATCCTTTACATTACTAACTACGTCCGCTATCGAATTGCCTGACTTCTTAGTCGACGAGGACTCGACTATCTTGAGTCCGGAGTCGTTTCCGTTTGCGGTGGTCGCAGTTACGACCTTTCCCTCGCTCGTAGCTGTAATGCTGCCGCTGCCGTTGTTATTTCCGGCTATATAGGAGCCAAGTACGCCTCCGCCAAAGCCGAGACACATAGCAAGCACAAGGCCGCAGGCTATCATTGCTGTTTTTCCGCCGTTCTTTTTCTTCTTGACCTCGGGTCTTGAGGAATACTCCTGAGCCGCAAACTGTGAGCGGTAATTCTGATAGCTGTATACAGGAGCTTTGTTATATGTCTGACTCTGAGCAGGCTCAAGCTCTATCTGCCTTGTATCAGACTTTGATGAAATATCCTGAAATGAATCCGCCTCAGGAGCAGAAAAATTATCCTTGTAATCCGTATCGTGAGCTTCGGTCATATCAGGCTCTGCTGTATAGTTTTCCTCTGAATAATATCTTTTTTCTTCCATTTTAGTTACCTCCATAATGTAGTCGTGTGTTTGTTTCCTTCGATGTTTATATTATAGCTCATATCATTTTATTATGTGATAATAAAAATGAAATGTTATTATAACAATCTATTAACTTTAGCTTAAGCTTTTTTAAGCTTTATTTCTCTGATACGCATTATCTCATCAAGCAGCTCATGTGCTGCCGTTTCCTTCGACATCAAATCAAGCGGACGAACGCCGCCGGCGGTTATCAGGGTTATCCTGTTGGTATCGACACCGAAGCCTGCTCCGCTCTCTCTTAAGCTGTTGGCAGCGATCAGATCGCAGTTTTTGGATATCAGCTTCCTTTGTGAATTTTCGATAAGATCCTCTGTCTCCATTGAGAAGCCGCAGATCACCTGAGGCTCTTTTTTATTCTCTCCGGCATATTTCAGAATATCCCTTGTGCGCTTAAGCTCAAGGCTCATATCGCCGTCCTGCTTTTTTATCTTGCTTTCAGCGCAGCTTACAGGAGTATAATCCGCAACTGCCGCAGCCATAATAAGCACATCACAGCCTTTCAGAGCTTCCGACACTGCCATGAACATTTCCTCTGCCGAACGCACATCTGTTCTGCTGACGTACAAAGGCGTTTCAAGCGATACAGGACCGCTTATCAGAGTGACCTCTGCCCCCCTCATTGCAGCAGCCCGGGCTATGGCATATCCCATTTTTCCTGTGGAATGATTTGTAATAAACCTGACAGGGTCTATAGCCTCTGCCGTAGGACCTGCGCTCACAGCTATTTTAAGAGCCTTCATATCCTTTCTGCAGCCTATATGATATTTTATCACCGAGAGCAGATACGCCGTATCGGGAAGCTTTCCCTTTCCCGTGTCACCGCAGGCAAGCCTGCCCGAAGCAGGCTCGATTATGATAAAGCCGTGACGCCTGAGCTTTTCAAGATTCTCCTGAACAATACTGTTCTCATACATATATGTATTCATCGCCGGAGCCATTACTATCGGACATTTTGCGGCAAGCATCATCGTAGAAAGCATATCATCAGCTATCCCGCAGGCCGCCTTTCCTATAATATTGGCTGTTGCCGGAGCTATCATAAACAGGTCAGCTCTCTGAGACAGCTCCACATGCTCTACATTATATTTGAAATTTCTGTCAAAGGTATCTGTCAGACATTTGTTGCCTGTCAGAGTCTCAAAGGTTATCGGGGTTATAAAATTCAGTGCGTTCCTTGTCATTACCACATTGACATCGCAGCCCTCTTTAACAAGATCACTGACAAGCTGAGCAGCCTTGAACGCCGCTATTCCGCCTGTAACGCCAACCACAACGGTCTTTCCCTTAAGCATCTCTTTTCCTCCCTTTCATTCCGGTTCTCAATATATATTTATAGCACAATTAAAACCGATTGTAAATATTGCAAGCTTGTATTTTACGACAATATATGTTAAAATCTAAATGTATTCATTGGTACTGACAGGGGGGATATGCTTTGAGAAACAATTTTCACACTCATACAAAAAGATGTCTCCACGCCTATGGAAGTGATGAGGAATATATTCTCAATGCCTGCGCCTGCGGAATGACCGAGCTGGGATTTTCGGATCACGGTCCTTTTCCGGATATAGACCCGGGTCACAGGATGCAGTTCGGTCAGCTTGACGAATACATCGCCTCACTTGACATACTTAAGAAAAAATACAGTGACAGGATCCGCATCTTCAAGGGACTTGAGATAGAATATCTTCCCTCCTACAATGAGTATTATAAGACCCTTCTCTCAGAAAAGGCTCTTGATTATCTTGCTCTTGGAGAACACCTCTATCTTAGCCGTAGCGGAGAGATAAAAAACATCGTCTTTGCGGAAAGTGCCGACGACATCACCGACTATGCCGGAGAAGTGTGCAGAGCGATAGAGTCC
>ONFW01000247.1 GCA_900317215.1 uncultured Eubacteriales bacterium
TATTGTCTTCCTGTTCCCATTTACGACACTCTCCTTTGTGTTTAATATACTTTCTTTGCTTGGATTGTGTCAAGTTTTATTATACAGCATCATAGTGTGTTATGAAGCTCAAAAGCGTGATACTTTTTCGATCAAATTATTTAGTCCAAAAGCATAGCTGATTTATTGCTGTAAAGTGTTCCTGTTTCTGCAATTATAATCTTATATCATGGCAACAGAATTATTGATAGCCAATGTTTTACTTACAAATAATAGAAATACCCTGCAAAAACATTAAATAAATACTTTTAAGATTTTTTGTGCGGAGCGAATAGGAAAAACACCTGATCCCCTGAAAAACCACTTGTTATTTGGCTTTCAGGGGATCATTATTGCGTTTTGGCGTCCGTTTGGTGTCAATAATGAGTTTTGCCGTAAAGCAGCTTAAAAGCTTTAGGCTAAGGTTATAATAATACTATGAAGGATTTCATTACACAGGTGAAAAAAGGTAGAACAATACACAATTTCTTTCTTTTTAACTATTATTTAATTTTGCTTTTTAACAGTTTTTTCATTATTCTATTGACTTTCCTAAGAAATAATAATACAATAACAATTATTGTAGAAGATCAATTAATTATTCTTACTAAACTGATATTATGGCATAAATTGCGGGGGATGGTATGGATTCCCAAATAAAAAAACAAGAAGAAAAAGATAACGTAGTTACAGAAGAGCTGGAAAGTTCACAAGAACTGGAAAGTTCAGAAGAGACGGAAAGTAAAGAAGACACGAAAGCTTTTGATAACTTAAAGAAGGAAAAAAAGCAGCGTAAACCGGTCACGACAAAACGGCTTGTCGTCTCTTTTCTGATAAAGCTGTTTGTCATAGCTGCAGCGATATGGATCGTGTTCGCGTTTGTCCTCGGTGTGACCATAAATCATGGCAACAGTATGCATCCTGCGGTAAATGACGGCGATCTTGTTATCGTGCTCAGGCTGCAGCGTCCCTATCTTAATGCCGTTGTTCTTTACAGACAAGATGGCAAGACCCGCACCGGCAGAGTAGTAGGCTTGTCGGGAAACGTGATAGATTTTTCTGAAAACGGAGAACTGTTGATCGATGGTTCTATTGCTTCGGAGGACGTTTTTTATCCTACACACAGGGCAGAGGATTCGGAAATACAGTTCCCGTACAAAGTAGAAGAGGGAAGGGCGTTTATTCTTAACGACTACAGAGAGGATACCAACGACAGCCGGAGCTTTGGTACGGTAAGCCTGGATGATATTGACGGCCCTGTCATTCTTACTATACGCCGCAGGGGATTTTAGCGGCGGTTAACCATAAATGCAGATCTGTTATACTGATATTCAATAATACACATTAAGGAGATCCTTAAGCAGCTTTCCGGATTAAAAAGTGTGTTAGTGAAGATCAGTAAAAAATGGGTGCAGATAAAACTATACAACCTTTATTTTTCAAAGGAGGAAAAACAATGAAGAAAAAATGTTCACTGCTTATGGTAATGCTTATAGTTCTTACTATGATTATAAGCGCTGCTGCTGTTCCGGTTTCTGCGGAAACCACCTATACCCCGATCTCCGGCTCAACTACCATTGTTAAAAATCTTGTTGTTGATTCTGACGCCAATATTCCGGACGTTACTTTTAACTACACTATCAGAAGAGGTACTCCTGTGGCTGCAACTGCTACTACAATCGAGATCCTTGCATCAAACACAGGCGGCGGAACGATCGAACCGGCTGTATTTTCAAATGCAGACACGGCAAACTGCATAAACGGTCTTCCGACAGATGAGGATCCTTCAAGTCCCACCTCAGGCAAAAAGTATGCTCAGAAAGAGATCACGATAGTGCTTGCTGATAATTCGTTTACAAAACCGGGCGTATACAGGTACGAGATCAGTGAGGTTTCTACTCCTGCTTTGCCTGGCGTAGTTTATGATGAAAGCCCAAATCGTTATCTCGATGTTTTTGTTATCGCAGACGAAGACAACGTCCTTTCCGTTGACAGCTACGTCCTTCGTGATGAAGCAACAGCCATTAATTCTAATGGTTCTTACTCAACAGACCCTGAGGTCAAGAGCTCAGGATATACAAACAGCATTACGCAGTATGATTTTGAGTTCAGCAAAACTATAGCAGGTAATCAGGGAGATAAAAACAAGAGATTTAACTTTACTGTCAGTATTTCGGGAGCAAACCCCGGTACATATCCGATTGAAGCAACAGATGTAACTGATAATCCTACATCAATTACCGTCACCTCAAACGGAACAGCTTCCGCCAGCTTTAAGCTTACAGACGGCAGTTCCTTAAAGATCCTTGATCTTAACGAAGGTGCTGTCTGCCAGGTTAAAGAGAATGCAGAGGACTATACCGCCACATATACCCTTGACGCAGGAGATTCGGTTTCAGGCAGCGACTCAGGTGCGATCACACTTTATGCCAACCACCTTGTCGCATTTACCAATACCCGTAACGGTATTATTCCAACAGGCGTTATTGTTGCCGTTGCACCCTTCGCTATCGGTATCTGTGTATTCGGCGCCGTTCTCATCTTTATTGCTGTTAAAAGGAAAAGACGGCCTTATTAATCAATAGTATTTTTGGCTTTGGCTGAATAATACCGGACTAAAGGGGTCAGGCAGATCGGATCAAAGGCTCACTCTGCTTGATCTCTTTTATACTAACTGACAGGTGATATCGAAATCATGCTAAGAAGGATCATCATAATCGGACATAAAACAATAGACTGCACCGCAGCTATTGTCTCACTCATTATGTTTCTTATCTGCCTGTATGCTATGATAGACGCCTATAATGTTTATGAAGGTGCAAATGATACAAGCCTGCTGAAATACAAGTCTGAAAAAGGTGCTGTCGAGACGTTGCGCGAGCTTTCCGCAGATGCTGTCGCATGGATTACGGTAGACAACACAAGGATCGACTATCCTGTTATGCAGGGAAAAACCAACGGCGAATACCTTAACAAAAACCCTTACGGGGAGTTTTCACTGTCTGGCAGCATTTTTCTTGACAGCAGAAACAATAAAGGCTTTGAAGATGAATATTCTATGATCTACGGCCACCACATGGAGCACGGAGCGATGTTCGGCTCCCTTGACGGGTATTCAGACAAGGATTACTTTGATTCACATAAAACCGGCATACTTTCCGTTATAAACCAAAAGGAATACAGTATATCTTTTTTTGCCTCTTGTAAAGCTATGGCAAACGACGATGTTATCTTTGACCCGTCACTTTACGAAGATCAGGCACTTTTTGACTATTTACAAAAAAAAGCGCTTGTTTATTATCCGCAGGAGGTCAGCGCGGGCTCGAAGATCATTGCGCTTTCAACCTGCCAGTCCGCTGAAAATAACGAGAGAATGGTCGTTTTCGGAACATTATTACAAAAGTAAGGGGGGATGAAATGTGAAAAAAATGCTTACATATTGCATTGTATTATTTACAGCCGTGTATTTGTGCGTTTTTTCTGTTCATGCCCATTATTATGAGCCTGCAAAGGCTGAGATAGAAGTGGAAATAAAGCTCGGCGGTTCGGTAGTTATTATACCGGATGAAAAATCTCCTTCTCCCGCAAAAACTGAAATGCAGCTCAAAGACGGCGAGACAGGGAGATTCGATATAGCTTTTTCAACAGTCGGAGTTTATGACTATACAGTCAAAACCATACCCGATGAAAGAAACCTGATATTTGACAAAACTGTTTATTACATTAAGATATATGTTAATGATGAAGACGGTGATCTGACATTGACCTATATCGTTTATAAGGGAGATCGCAAATACGAGGACGATCCGAAAACCCTTGTATTTGTCAATACCGTCCCGGGGTCAGATATACCGCCGCCCGCTCCCAATACCAACGATGATTCAAAAACAAAATTGCTTTTTATGCTTGTCTTTATCGCTTTAGCAGGTTCACTGGAGCTTGCGGCACATTTTATCGGCAGGAAGAAAAGGAATGTATAACATATCCTGTGCAATACTGAAATAATAAGACTGAAAGGGGGATCTGCACATGAAGAAAAAAGAAAGAATAGTTTATGCTCTTGTCATGAGCTTATCCTCTGTATGTTCGGCTATTTGCGGATCCGCAAAAAAACACAAGAGGATTTTTGCAAGATCAGCTGCACTTGCCCTTGCAGTGTTAATTATAACATTAAGCATTTTTGAATACTATGTTCCCAACGTCAGCGCTTCTGACGATACGGGCTTTTGCGACCAGTGCATAGAAATATATCCCGAGGGCAAAGCCGCGGAAAGATCAGTTATCCTTAACGGAATTATGCCCAAGGAGGCTTCTGCAAAAGCCGTTGATGTAACAGACGATTTCACGGATCTGAGCGGCAGTACGGATATCTCGGAGGAAAACCCAAAAGCCTCTCTTGTAGCCGCTTATGATATCACTATAACCAGTGGCTACGAAGAATATCAGCCGGATAATGATAAGCCTATTCAGGTTGAGATCACCGATCCAAAGCTTTTGGATGAAAACGAATATGAGCTGTGGCATATACACGACAACGGAGAAAAGGAAAGGATAACATATTTTACCGTTGAAAACGGCAAGATCAGCTTTACCGCAGAAAGCTTCAGCGTTTATGCGATAGTAGATGTTTCTGACCCTTATTCAGCAGAATTAATACGCAGCGTTAATGACTTTTCCGGAAGCAGAGCCACGGCAGGCTTTTGTTTATATTACGGCAACCATAAGTTTTTTACCAATTCGCTAAATGAGAACGGTGCTTTAATAGAAACAGATGATCCTTCATCAGCAGCAATATGGATGTTTACAAAGTCGGGAGAGTACTACACGATCTCAACTTTTATAAACGGCAGAGAAAAGTTTATCCATACAAAAAGCGGAAATGAGATAGAACTCAGTGATAATGCCGATCTGTTCAAGATCAGCTCTGCGCCAAACAATTCTTTCTACCTCAGAAAAGAAAACTTCAACAAGTGGCTTCAGCATTCCGGCAGCGGCAATGGCATAAGATATTATCCTTCTAATTCAAACAGCACCAATTCACGTATAAAAATAGTATTTGCAGATTCTATAGATCTGCCCGATGACTGGTATCACCTTAACGGAAAGAGCTTTGGAATTATGAACTATCCGGGCGGAACGCTCGGTAACGCATTCATGGCACAGGAAAACGATAACAGTCTTTCTATGCTTTCATTTAATGTTCGCAGAGAAACGGGCAGCGAAACTCTTTATGTTGCCGAAGACAGCAACATTACGATGTGGACGTTCCATTATGTTTCCGGCACGGATTACAGAATATCAACAACCGTTAACGGCGAAACAAAATTCTTGAAAATAGGAGATACACTTTCACTTGTTGACGAAAACAGTTCGTCTGTTATTACTATTTCTACAGACACAAAAAAGCATATCAAGCTGTCAGTCGGCGGCAGATCGGTTGATTTTGACGGAAACGGATTTGTAAGCGCAGATACAGATGAAAACAGCATGTCACAATGGCTCCATTTGGTAAAGCCTTCGGAGCTTACACAGGAGGATCATATAACCTACTACGCAGACAAGGTAAGTGTTTCCGATGTTCCCGACGGTCAGAAGGTAATAGTCTACACCCGTATATGGAACGATGACGAAAAGGCATACGACTTTTATGCCATAGATCACGACGGGACTCTCTATCCGTGTTACGAGCGCGGAGATCATATTGCATGGTTAGGCACAAAGATCAACACTCTGCTCTGGGATTTTATTGAATATCACTATGATGACGGAACTCCGAACTACTACTACGAGTTATACAACTCCTATTCTCACAAATATATTGCTCCCCAGATACAGAATGGTCAGATACTATCTGACAATAAAATAGGCATCAATCTTACGGGCAGACGCTACGGAGATTACTATTCCGATATTCTTGCATGGGATACCCCGTATTATACATACGCCGGCTTACATTCCGATATTGAAAACGGAAAGGTCGTTTCCGGAGCAAAAGCAGATGCCGATACCTTCTATTTTGCGATAGTCGAAGAGCCTACGTCTACATTGACCAAGGTAAATACGTTAGACACCAGCAAATACGGCATAACAATGAGAATGATAGATTTTCCTGTCCAGCCTGACTCATCGGGACACAGCCTGCAGAACGATTTTCTCGGAACAGGACCGGCGATCTACACAGTAGCTACTAAAGGACTCCTTTCTACCGATATTGATCCTTCTACCGGCTACCCAAGAGCTACCTGTAGCGGAGCATCTTTGCAGCAGCTTTTTGTCGGGGCAGAAGAAGTAAATCATCTTTTCCTTGAAAGCACTTATAATGCCAGCGGTTATTTTGAATTTGACAGCTGCCAGTGCTTTGCAACTCTTATACAGCCGGACGGAACGCCAGGAACAGACTTCACTGTTTACAGAGAGCTTGGAACAGCAGATATTGACTCAAGAACTACCCTTAAGCATGGTCAGTTCTTCCCTTATAATACTATTACTCCGGGCGTATACTCCGTGAATAATCCCGAAAACCTCTACAGCGCCCTTGCTCAGTACGGGAACACGGATATCGGCAAGCTTCCCGAGAGCGACCCGCGAAAATATGAAAAGCTTCATCTTGTAAACAAAAAACCTAATTACTACAACGGTATGGAATTGTCTGCAAGGCTGATACAGGCACCAAGCGGCAAGGATTCGTGGGGACACGATATTGTATTTGAGTTTACGGGAGACGATGACTTCTGGTTCTATGTTGATAATGAACTCATTATTGACCTTGGAGGAATACATTCCGCACTTCACGGCAATGTAAACTTTGCAACGGGTAAGGTCGTTATAGACGATTTGGAAACAGATCTGCGTACGATTTTTATGAATAACTACATTCAAAGAAATCCAGAAGCGTCTTCTGATGAAGTAAATGATTATTTAGCGCAGTTTTTTGATGGGGAAGAGACAGTATTCAAGGATTATTCAGCACATGGGATTCGTTTATTCTATATGGAACGCGGTGCAGGTGCATCAAATCTTCACATTCGTTTTAACCTTGACCATATCACTCAAGGAAATGCCTTGCTTACCAAAACAGTAAGCGGATCTGAAGACATAGACTTTAATCTTGTAGAATATCCCTTCCAGATCTGGTATAAATGTGATGAAGATGACACCGAGCATCTTCTTACAAATGACGATGATGTCAGGGTTGATTATCAGAATTCAATCCAGAGAGTAGAATATGCAGCCTCATATACTCCTCAAAACAGCAGCGTGACCTATGAGTCTGTTTATTTTCTTAATCCTTCAAAAACCGCTGAAATCAGATTTCCTCAGAATAATGTTCAGTACAGGATTATCGAATGTGGTATAAACCATGAGGTTTATGATACCGTAACTGTAAACGGTACTGTCGTTACTCCGACTGTGATCGCCGGAACCGACCGCAGCTCATACGATTCAGGCTGGTTGAGTCTTTCACAGCAGCCGGTCATAGTGTTTGATAACCATGTCAACCCTGAATCCCTCAGGACGTTAAGCGTTACAAAAAGGCTCTTTGACGAAAGCGGAAACGAACTGACCGCAGAGCAGGATAACACGGGATTCAATTTCCGATTGTATCTCAGCAACGGCTCGGACGATTCTCTTGAACCTGCAAATATGGCAAAATACTATGTTACCGACCCTGACGGCATGCTTTGTACATGGGATCCCGAATCTCAGTTGTTTGCTTCAACAGATCAAAGTGATTACTCATCCTTGACATCGGCTCAAAAATCTCAGTTTACTTTTGAAACCTCAATGAACGGCGCTATTTCAAATATACCTTCAGGCTACAGTGTCGAGATACCGAGCATACCTGTCGGAACGATGTTCAAGATAGTTGAAAGAGAAAATGAGATCCCTGCCGGATACAGCTTTTTAAGCTATGAGCGTATAGGCGGAAGCTATCATGCCGAAGACGGAGATACTTTGAATTCAGGCTGGGTAAGAGCGAACGAATCTCCCAAAATGATCGTTAATAACAGACGCGGCTGGAGTATAGAAGTAAACAAGATATGGTCCGATAAAGACTTTACGTCATCGCATGATCCGGTATTCATTGCTGTATACTGCGGCGGCACCCTTGTTCCGGATACAGTAAGCTGCATAGCTCACCCTTCAACTTCAAAACGATATTTCTTTGATACTCTTATCTCCGGCGCGGATTTTGAAGATTATACTGTTTATGAGGTTGAGCTTGATGATCCTGTTATAAACGAAAACGGCGAACTTATCTCTTACAGTGGGATACACAGGAGAATAGAGAACGGCGAGATCACTTACATCAACTCCGCCGCCATTGGTTCTGACACGGCTGCTGTTCATCAGTATGCGGTAACGTATGAATGTGGAATTCCGGTTTCTCAAGCACAGGGTACAAACACTATAGAAAATGTTCGTAGAGATACGATAACAAATACAAGAACTGACGGCATTGCTTTGACCCTTTACGATATGCACACAAATGCACCGCTTGCAGACGGAGAATTTACACTTGCTCAGGGAGATACAATACTTGGTTCGTTTGTTTCTGATTCACAGGGAAGAATAACAGTATTTTACGATTTTGAAAGAAATACAGATTATACCCTTACAGAAACAGAACCGCCGCAGGGCTATATAGGTTTGCCATATCCTGCGGTGTTCTCCATTCTTGACGACGGCTCTATTGCTTTGAGCGGTAACGAACCTCAGTGGCAGAGGTGGAGAAGCTCTGATACTGTCGCTGATAATCTGTTCGCTTATATTGACGTATATAATAAGCCGTTTACTCTGACTGCTGTAAAGGTTGATAATGTGACGGACGATGTACTTGGCGGCGCACATTTTGCACTTTACAGAAGCGTTGTCGGTATAGACGGTACAGTTAAGGATCTTGAGCCTATTGACGGATACGCTGACCTTGTAACTGATTCAAACGGCGTTATTCCCAAGATAGATAAGACCCTTGAGCCCGGCAAATACTACCTCACAGAAACTGAACCGCCGCCAGGTTATGAGGCGTTGAAAGAAGATATTATTTTCACAATATCTGCAAACGGCATTATAAATATCGAAAGCGAGGGATACAGCGAATACCTTACCGTTCATGAAACGGATGAATACAATTATATCCTAAGGATCCCGGACGTTGTCGAACACTCTGTCGTGGAACTGACAATTACTAAGATAGTTACAGGTTCTTTTGGCGACAGAAATAAAGCTTTCACATTCACTCTGAGTGTTGAAGGTGCGGAAGCTGAGGATGAATATTCATGGAGCAAAAACGGTATCCAGCAGGATGAAACACTGCAAAGCGATTCAGAGTTTACCATGAAACACGGCGATGTCATAAAGATCATGCTTCCTGTAAATACAAATATTACCATAACTGAAAATAATCTGCCTTACTCAACAAGCTTTAAGCTGAATGACGATGCATCGTCCCCCGGCAATACTAAAAGCTTTGCTCTTTATGAGGATTCAACGCTTGAGATCACAAATAGTCTTAACGCTATTATTCCTACAGGAATTTTCCACACAGAGGCAGGCACAGTGATCTTTGTTATTTCAGCATTTTTTCTGTTAGCTTTCTTTGTTATTATCATCCGCAGACATAAAAGATGTCTATACTAAAGAAAGTCCTCACGAAGAGATAGCCTGTTATTCAGGA
>ONFW01000246.1 GCA_900317215.1 uncultured Eubacteriales bacterium
TATCTATTATACCAAAAAAGCAACCGACTTCCAAGTTTCTACTCGGAGGTCGGTTGTCTTTTTTCTTTGGACTTTTTTCACAGCCCCGAGGCGGTGGGTTGCTTAAAAATATGTGCGTCAAAACACGACTGCGGAGGCACTCCGCTATGGTCTGCGAGGCGGTGAATTATTTGAACAAGCTGCTGCGTTGTAAATCGTCCCGTGCGGTCACGCACCGGCGCAGCCCCGAATATCAGAACGAAATGACTGTTCCGAAAAAAGACACGGTATCCCGTCATGGTTACCGTGTCTGATCTGATGCGTTTTTCATGCTGTCATCTGCCGTCCGGATGCTTTTACATAAACATCAAGCGTTGTTATTTTTTCTTTCCACTCTTCTTTTTCTTGGATCCGCCTGAGTTGCTTTTCCCCTGCGGCTTATTTGTCTGCGGCTTCTTCTCCTCAGGCTTCTTTTCCTCAGACTTTTTCTCCTCAGACTTTTTCTCCTCAGACTTTTTCTCCTCAGACTTTTTCTCCTCAGGCTTTTTCACCTCAGACTTCTTTTCCTCAGGCACTTTCTCCTCAGGCTTCTTTTCCTCAGACTTTTTCTCCTCAGGCTTTTTCTCCTCAGGCTTTTTCTCCTCAGGTCTGTTTTTCTCTGCTCCCTTTTCATCAGCCTTAACATTTTTATTCAGGCTCGCACGGATAAGCTCATCGTCCTTCTGCATTTTGAGGAACTTCTTCTTAAGCTCTACCGAAAGATAAGGTCTGATAAGGCTGAAAGTCCTCTCGTTCGGAGTCATAAGGATGACCGCAGGCTTTTTTCTCACCTTATCATGTATTATAAGGTAATAGGTGTTCAGATAATAATCGTTTTCAGCCGCATGAAGAAGGGTCGGATACTTGGAAGGATCTATTGTTTTTTTACCCGTCTCAGGATCTATGAATCTTCCGATATCATCAATAGCCTTAACATCAAAGTAGGTTATAGTGCGGCGCTTTGACTTGCCCTTTATCCTCGCTATCCTCATCTCGCCCAACACAAAGGTATATTCGTATTCCACACGGGAATTCTTAATGATGTAATAGATGAGATATATAGTAAATGGAAACAACGTCAGAACTATAAGAAACAGCCAGTCAGCTAACGTCACCATCAGTATTATGCTCACGATCATTGTAACGATTATCAGTGACAGTCCCAATACAAGCTTAATCACCGTTTCGCTGCCGAGCTTTTTCTTTACGACCTGCTCATAATAGCTTTCAATATTCTCCAGCTCCATATATTTTGTCATTGTTCAACACTCCTGAAATCATATATGCTCTATATTTTAGCACATAATACATAAAAATGCAATTGTTTATTTATTGAACAATCACATGATCTGTTTTGCGACTTTTAATAACAAAAATAATTTGTATTTTTTTCATTTTACAGTACATTTTTGGTGAATTATATGTTATAATACTGAATAGTGTTATGCATAGGGTCTTTACCCTATTTATAACGATTATTATAGTGAAGTTTTTACAGCTTTTCTGTGTTTCAGACTAAAGAGCACTATCCCCTTAACGGAGGTTGAATAAATGCAGATCGCAATTTGTGATGACGAGGCTTATTTCAGGAATGAGCTGAAGGACAAGCTCCTTAAATACAAAAAAGAAAAAAGAATAGCAATAGATATCTATGAATTTGAAAATGGCGTAAGCCTTCTTGAAAGCGAAACAGTTTTTGATATTATCTTTCTCGATTACCAACTCCCCGATATCAACGGAATGGATATTGCAAAAAGACTGCGTGCGGAAAATGCCTCCTGCCGCATTATTTTTGTAACACAATATCCGCAGTTCGTATATGATTCCTTCGAGGTGCAGCCCTTCAGATTCTTTGTTAAGCCTCTTTCCGACGAAAAGCTCTGCTCTGCCCTTGACACCTTTCTTGAAAACAATAAGCTTATAACTCCCCTTGTTATCGTCAATGAGGGTCAGCAGATCACAATTGAAGCAAAGAGCATCGTATACCTTGAGGGTGACGGCAAATACTGTCTTGTACGAACGGTCGACAACACCTACAGAAGCTCAAAGACTCTCTCTCAGGTGCAGGAGCTGCTGCCCAAGCACTGCTTTTACAGAATACATAAGTCATATCTTGTCAATATGTATTATATTTCTTCGATACAAGGAAGCGAGTTGAATCTGATAAACGGAGAAAAAGCGTCTATCGGACGCACAAGGCTGTCGGATTTCAGAAAAAGCTACATGGACTTCGTCAAAAACTATTATGTGAGGTTGTAGGATGAATTATATAACCAACTTTTCTGTAAGCATTCTGCTCGTCTATATCAGCGTCCTGACCGTGTCTATGCGTATCTTCGGGGCAAACCTCCGTAAACTCCCATTCATCGTCAGTATCCTGCTGACACTCTGCTCCTGTATAGCTCTGGCTGTTCTGCTGCCGTCTGAATACTCTCCGATACTTCCGATATATATGGCAGTCGCCGGACTGTTCTCATCGCTTGTATCTCTGAAAAACATACGGAGCATCACAGTCGTCTTTCTCACCGCCTGTCTGCATCTTATCACATTGATACTCATCTCCGCCTCTACTGCAGACAGACAGCCCGACTCTGTTCCTGAGATACTCAGCGGAGTCTTTGCCGGAGTGACTGTGTTCTTACTGTGTGCTTTCATCAGCTATTCCCGGCTGAGGCAGAGAGTGAGATATACTCTCAAACTCACTCCTTCTATAATCAAGATCATAGCCCTTGTTTTCCTCGCATGCTACGCCTTTCTGTCGTTTTCGATACTCAACAAGCCGTTTTATGACGATCCCGCCTGGTCAAGTACGGTCAAGGTGATTTTTGTTGCAACTCTCGTTATTATGGCTCTGCTGCTCATTTCTCTCGCTATCTACTCTACCTCAAACAATCATTTCAAAAGACTCACCCGCTACTATGAAAATCAGATAGAAAAGCAGTCCGAATACTATATCCGTCTCTCTGAATCCAATTTCAGACTCCGTAAGTTCAAACACGATTTTAACAACATGTACATAGGTCTCACAGGCTTGTTGGAAAACGGCAAGTCCAAGGAGGCACTTGAAATGATAAGAAACGAAAAGCAGGAGCTCGCCCTTTATACTCCCCTTTTTGACACAGGCAACGGGATAGCAGACGCTCTGCTTACTGACAAGGCACGCTGTGCAGAGGTCTCGGGAACGACCATAGAATTTGACGGTGCTTTTCCGTCCGAGGGGATAAAGCCCTGCGATCTCTGTGTACTCCTCGGCAATCCGCTTGACAACGCTATTGAAGCGTGCGAAAAGACGAAAAGCTCTGATAAAAAGATCATAAAGGTCTGCTGTACCTGCAGCAGCGGTTTTCTATTTATTGAGATGACAAATCCCGTTGCAAACAAGGTCGAATTTTTTGGCGGTATGCCTGTAAGTGACAAACGCAGCAGTGACGTTCACGGGTTCGGTCTTTATTCTCTTGAGCTTGTCGTATCACAGTACAAGGGCGAGCTTAAGCTCTCATGCGACAACAAAGAATTCCGTGTATCAGTCAGCCTGCCTATAGAGTCCTGCGCTCAGCAGTCATAATGATGCAACGAACTGAATAACAAAGGATCTGCAATGCATAAGCGCTGCAGATCCTCTTTTTTGAGATCTTATCTCAGACAAACAAAAAATTGAGCCGTTCATGTCGCATTCGCTGCTTCCATGCGAGGTATGGCAAGGCATAACAGGGGGTGTAAATACCTTGAGCGAACACAACACTAACGGCTATGGAATATGTTACACAGAGAGCAACACATTACCACCAAGATGAAAAAGGATTTCACGGAAGATGATGCTCCGCCCAACGCCTTGTCAACCCTCTCACGGATTGTAAATATTCTTCCCCAATCTATTGCCAAAAGAAATGATTGTGATTATATAATACATAGCGTTTGTCCTTGTGCCATGTATTATAGTATATATTCACTCACTTTTGTAGTCTGCATGGAGTATTCTGTTGTTTTTTGGGAGTAAACAGCATAATCCGGTTTTGTTCTCCTTCTTTAGTGAGAACCGATGCAAAAAACATCATTATGTTTACTGCAATTGATAATTTTTTACATTTTACTTTCCTTATTCATCTTCGTTTACATTTCCGGTCAAGAAATTGTAAGCCCAATTCTCATCAACGATCATTTCACCCTTACGGAACTCCGGCAGCTTGTCAGCATATTTCAACATAAGATCATTATAAACCTCCTCAGAAAAGTGTGACGAGCAGATATAATTGCCTGATTCATAGATAAATATAGCCATTTTTCCTTTGTCATCAGAATAGAAGAACATCTCGGGAGCTTCATATTCTTTTCTGTCCTGCTTATATCTCAGAAGCACTATGAATTTATATATCTCTATAAGTCTGTCGTCCAGTCCCTTATCAAAGATGAGCAGCTTTTCATGAAGTCTGTTTCTTGAACGCACCACTCTTACGATATAGTCATTGTTTGCAAGGTCTTTAAGCATTTCAGAATTATAGCTTTCATTGAGAGCGTTGATAAACTCCTCCGCCTGCTCATCACTTTCGGCATACTGTATCATCAGCTTAGTATCCATATTATGATACAAAAAGCCGTAATCAAACAAGGTCTCCTCACCACATTCCGGACAGCGGAACAGAAAAGCGGACTTATCCCTTATCCTGGCCTCCATTTCGGGATCAACAGTCGTATTGATGCTGTTCCACATGGTGAATTCACTTTCCTTATTACATGACGGGCATTTTACGGTAACGGTCTTTTTGAGAGACATATTTTTTCCTCCTTTATGATCTGCCATATTTTTTTACATTATACCACAAGTAAGAAAAAAATCAATGCTCACGCAGCCCCGATCTGCGCCCCTTATTGACTGCACAGCAATAGCTTCTTGAGTCTGCACAGGCTTGTTATTTGTTGCTTTATGCCTGTAATGAAATACTGCGGCACTTTGGGCAAATAATTTGAAAATATGTCTTTTATCTTACCTTGAAATGTTATATAATGGTTATATCAGCACATTATACGGAAGGAATGATATCAGGCAATGGAGAACGGCGAAAAAAAGAAGATCAGGATAAAAATAGCCGGAAACATATTCACGGTGCTGTCGACAGAGGACGATGACCGCACCTATGCTATAGCTGAAACAGTTGACAGGCAGATAAAAGAAATATGTGCATCGGCAAGAACTTCTGTTACCGGTGCGGCAATATTGTCAGCTCTCAATTACTGCGATGACCTGAAAGCCCTGGAAAGGGATACTGCATCACTTAAAAAACAGCTTGCAGCCTATCTTGACGAGATCACTCGGCTCAAGGAGGAAATGGACAGTATCAACCGAGAAGCCGGAAGACTCAGGAACGATATGGAGATCTACCGCCGAAGACTAAAGGAGCAAAGCACCCACTCAGACGAGCCGGTATCATCTCCGTCAGGGCCCGTGCGGAGATCTGTTTCTTCAGTCGAGTCTGAGGAAGCGGCTGACGACACATCTGATAACGAGGCATGAAGCCTTGCGATTTTCCGTAAAACAGTCCATTGATTCCGTATCGGCACAACATTAAAGACGCAGTCATTTTCTCACGCACTGACAGAGTAATAAAAAAATCTAAATGTATTCTTCAAAAAATCATAGATGCTGTACTTATCCATTTCCGTCAAGTACAGCATTTTCTTTTTAATGATAATTCTTTTTAGATTTTCCTGCGTCAGTTTCAGTTTAGAATCCTAAGCTGATTTACTATTTTGAAAGCTCCTTTATATTTGTTTATGCGTAGCAGATCTTAACCCGTTATTATAGATTTCTGATAATTGACAACTTATGAAAATATACTACACAGGTGTAGCAACAGAGGTCATCTTGAACTGCTGCTCATGATCTCAGCCGCAAATTTTCCACTCGCTGCAGCAATAGGCAGACCGCCGCCGTTTTGAATCCACTGACTCGCAAGGTATAAATTTGAAACGCCCTTAACAGTTGATTTAACGTACTTGCTTTTGAAGCCTTTTAAAGCGTTAAAGCTCATATAACTGCCTTTATACGCATTACACCATCTGTTAAAGGTCACGGGGGAATATGTTCCGAGAAGGAGAAGCTTTCCTTTAAGGTCAGGGAACTGCTTTTCAACCCTCAGCTTTAAATTTTCGGCGATCCTTGTCTTTTCGTTATCGTAAGCGGTCTTATCCTTGCAAAGCTTCTCCCAATAATCATATTGTCCGGAGCTTTGAAGGATATTGCACTGGATGACGCGCTTATTCTTTGGGAAAAGCCTCTTGTCGTAGTCGTAAACCCTCATACCGCAAAAGTCATGCTCCTCATTCGCAACCGTATATTTCTCACCTGGAAAGATCACGGACCCTTCGGGAAGCTGTAAATCTTCATCTGATTCGATGCCGAACGCCGCCTGATAACCAGTATTCGCCGTATAGCCCTCAGCATGCTCATACATATATTTCAGGTTGCGGTCAAGGTATTCAGTGCCGATCATACCCCAAAAAAGCTGATAGGGATCAGCCGCCCAGATATAACTGTCAGCGCTGATCTTTTCGCCGGTCTCGAGAGTCATACATTCGATCCTGCCGTTTTTTACCGATGCTTCTTTCACTCTTGATCGGGTATGGATTGTTCCTCCGAGAGAAATAAAGCGCGCTTTCATTCTCTCGATCATTCCAGAGGATCCGCCTTCGGGAATGGCGACCGTATTGCTGGTATAGAATGCATATGAGGTAACAAAGGTCAGAGCCATAAAACTACCGTTAAAATAATTTCCGAATAACGCGCGCAGATATGGACTCTTGAACCGCTCGACAAATTCCTTCATCGTTTGCTTGCCATATTCGCTGTTAGCTTTTGCGGCGTTTTTCATTGACATACCCAGTTTTATGAACTGAAACGGATTCATGTGTGCCGGAGATTTTTCGCACGGAGGTTTAATGCACTCACAGTCCTTCACGCACGCAAAGAAAAGCTCAAGCTCCTGCTGATCTTCGGGAGCAACTGCCAAAAGTTCCGCTTTTGCTTTTTCTATATCACGCCACAAATGCAGCGAAACACCGTTCATCTCCATGCAGTAAAAATACGGGTCGCGATAAAGTCTGATGTCGTCTGATAAAACACCGACATTCTTCCAGAGCTTGTTCAACGCTTCGCCGTCGTTACAGCCGACAAGAAAATGAATACAGTTGTCAATATGATATCCCTGTCTGCTCCAGGCGGTACATTCACCTCCAAGCATTGGATTCATCTCATATATATCCGCCTGAAATCCTGCCTGAAGCGAATAGATCCCGGCAGTCAGACCGGAAACGCCGCCTCCGATCACCGCCACTATCTTTTTTCTGTTTGTCATTTCAAAGCCATCTCCTGTTTTATGATAGTTCAATTATATACCTCAAAAAAGATAGCAGTCAATATAAATCCGACTCCTTTCTCAAACCGCAACAGAGTTATAAAATAATAAAACAGAACATAGCAGCAAAAAGCAGCAAAAATTCAGAATAAAAATCTTGACAATTATCGATTATTATGATATCATATTTATTGTTCATTGGAAACAAGTCAATATAGGGGTATAGCTCAGTTGGTAGAGCAGCGGTCTCCAAAACCGCGTGCCGAGGGTTCAAGTCCTTCTGCCCCTGCCAAATGAAA
>ONFW01000245.1 GCA_900317215.1 uncultured Eubacteriales bacterium
AACTGATTCTGAAGCCTGTGTTTTTGCCAGGACCGCAAGAAAGGTCAGGCTCAGTATTCCTAAGACACTCTATAAAAACGAGCCTGCGCTGCTGCGTCAGAAAAGGGATATCTCTGTTTTCGGACTTTGTCTGCCCGCGTCTTTACAAGACAGTCCTGAGGGAGAGTATTCTATACGAACAGAGAGAACTCAACTGACTCTGCTCGGACACGGGCTTCCGCTGTATATGACCTCCGAAAGCCTGCAAACATATATAAAAAAGCCCGTAGAGCTTAAATCTCCACAGGCTGAGGAATTATTAAAGAACAAGCTTGCTCTGTATGAGCTGTTTATGCTCTCAGAGACTAACAAAGGAAAGGTACTGAGCAGGAACATATCCATGAAAGAAGACAAGGACAGCTATACTCTTGAAGCCGTGTATGAGCTTGAAGAGGACGTGTGCGTTAAAACCGTTATCAGTCTTGACGGGGAGCCATGACCGGCTCTGTAGGGATAGTATCCTCCAGACCGATAGGCTCACCGTTTGCATCGTGCTTTATGCGCCCTGTCTTTTTCACATGATTGCCGATTATCTCGGAAACATCGCTTATTGCAATAAAGGCCGAGGAGTCGATAGTCTTGATGATCTCCTTGAGCTCGTGTATCTCGAATCTCGTAAGAACACAGTAAAGAACTACCTTTTTTCCTGTTACAAGACCCTCGCCTTCCATTATGGTCACAGTTCTGCCGAGACGCTGATATATCTTTTCGGAGATCTCCTTTGCATCATTGGTGATTATCATTGCGGCCTTTGTCTGCTCCATGCCCGACTCAACAATGTCAAGTATCTTTGAGGTGATGAAGTAGGTCAGCAGACTGTACATTGCCCTGTCCGCACCGAAAATAAAGCCTACTGCGGTAAAGATCAGCACATTGAAGATCAGAACGGTCTGGCCGACAGGAAGCTTGAATTTCTTGTTCAGCAGGATAGCTACCGTCTCAGTACCGTCAAGACAGCCGCCGAACCTGATCACAAGACCCACGCCGAGTCCAAGGATAACTCCTCCGAAGGATACCGCAAGAAGGGGATCTGAGGTCGCGTTCTGCATGGGCGCAAATACTTCAAGAAACACCGAGAAAAGCACCATTGCCCATACAGCCTTGACAATAAATTTTTTGCCCATTTTTCTTGTGCCTATTATAAGAAAGGGTGTATTGAGCACAACGGTAAGAATACCGAGGGGGATCCCTGTGAGATTATTGATGATAATGCCTATTCCGACAACTCCGCCGTCAAGTATGGTGCATGGCACAAGAAATTCCTCAATAGCAAAAGCTGCCACTATCGCTCCCAGAGAGACTCCTATAAATTCAAGGATCAGCTTCATAACTTTTTTCTTGTTTATTGTCAATTATCTCAACCCCTTACTTCAAATATCAAAATCAGGAACGTAGCTTTCCTTTGCAGATGAAAGCTCCTGAACGTAACCGTCAAGCCCCAGCTCCTCATATTTCATGAGCACCTTATCATATTCACGGGCAGTTATCCGCCTGCCAAGCTCCTTGAACTCCGATGCTCTGCCCATGGGAATGTATTGTCCCATAAGACTGACAAGTATATCTTTGTCAAATTCCCTTTTCAAAAGCTCAAGCACACCTATCGAGTTCTTAGTATGCTGAGGAAGAATCAGATGACGCACTATCGTGCCGCTTTTCATCATGCCGTCATCATCAAAAACGGGCGCACCCGTCTGCCTGACCATTTCCTTAATCGCAAGGAGGGCTGCTTCGGGATAGTCCTCCGCTCCCGAAAATCGCCTTGACAATTCAGGATCAATATATTTCATATCGGGAAGATAAATATCGACTATCCCTTCAAGGCGTCTGAGCGTCTGAGGCCTTTCATATCCTCCCGTATTATACACCACGGGTATTCCCGGCTTATAAAGCTCAAAGCAGCGTATTATGCTCTCAATATATGGCGTGGGACTTACAAGATTGATATTGTGTACTCCCTGCTCTTCAAGCCGTTTTATCTCGTCAGAGAGCTGTTCAACCGTAAGCGTTCTGCCGTGACGCTCCTGACTTATTGCATAGTTCTGGCAGAACACACAGCTAAGAACACAGCCTGTAAAGAATATCGTTCCTGAACCCTTGGTGCCGCTTATGCACGGCTCCTCCCAAAAATGCGGGGCGCAGCGCGCGACCCGCGGCAGAGTGCCGAGTCCGCAGTATCCCCTGCCCTGAGTATCGCTTCTGGCGGCTGAGCACCTTCTCGGGCAGAGAGCGCATATATAATCACTCATAAAGATCACCGTATTGCAGAAAAGCGCTGTACGTTTCAGTACAACGCTTTCTATAGTCTTCAGAATGGATCACTTGCCGTAGTATGCCTTGAGATACATCTCCTTGATCTCTGACATAAGAGGATATCTCGGATTAGCGCCTGTACACTGGTCGTCAAAAGCACGCTCTGTCATTTCATCAAGAGAAGCAAGGAATACATCCTCCTGGATCCCGTAATCTGCGATCGTCTTCTTAATGCCGCATTTCTCCTTGAGCTCTTCGATCTTTGCGATGAAGTTCTCAAAGGTCTCGTTGTCGTCCTTGCCGGCAAAGCCGAGGAAACGGGCGCACTCGCAGTATCTTTCAAGAGCGTGCGGATACTGATACTGTGAGAAGGTACCCATTTTGGGAGGAACGGGAACAGCGTTGTAGCGCATTACGTCAGTTATAAGCAGAGCGTTTGCTACACCGTGAGGAATATGGTGGAACGCGCCGAGCTTATGAGCCATGGAGTGACATACGCCGAGGAAGGCATTTGCAAACGCCATTCCTGCAAGTGTAGAGGCAGTCGCCATTTTCTCTCTTGCGATAGGATCGTTTGCGCCGTTCTCATAAGCCGAGGGCAGATAATCAAATATGTTCTTCATTGCCTTAAGAGCAAGACCGTCGGTATACTCTGTTGCCATGATAGAAGCATAGGCCTCGAGAGCATGAGTAAGAGCATCTATACCGGAAGCGCTTGTAAGACCCTTGGGCTGGTTCATCATGTTGTCGGCATCAATGATAGCCATGTTGGGAAGAAGCTCGTAGTCGGCAAGCGGGTACTTGATGTTTGTCGTCTCATCGGTGATTACCGCAAAGGGAGTCACCTCGGAGCCTGTTCCTGACGAGGTCGGGATAGCAACGAAATAAGCCTTTTCGCCCATTGTCGGGAAGGTATAAATCCTCTTGCGGATATCCATGAAGTCCATAGCCATTTTCAGGAAGTCTGCATCCGGATGCTCATAGAGCACCCACATGATCTTTCCTGCGTCCATTGCGGAGCCGCCGCCCAGAGCAATTATCACATCAGGCTCAAACAGCTCCATAGCCTTTGCGCCCTCCTTTGCGGAAGCAAGGGTCGGGTCGGGCTGTACGTTATAGAAGCAGGTGTGCTGAATGCCCATTTCGTCAAGCTTTGCCTCAATAGGCGCAACATAGCCGTTCTTATAGAGGAAGGAGTCGGTAACGATGAAAGCCTTCTTCTTATGCATTACTGTGCCAAGCTCGTCAAGAGCAACAGGCATACAGCCTTTTTTAAAGTACACCTTCTGGGGTGTTCTGAACCAAAGCATATTCTCTCTCCTCTCAGCGACAGTCTTGATGTTAAGAAGGTGCTTTACACCGACGTTCTCGGACACCGAGTTTCCGCCCCATGAGCCGCAGCCGAGTGTAAGCGAGGGAGTGAGCCTGAAGTTATACAGATCACCGATACCGCCCTGTGAGGAGGGTGTGTTGATGAGTATACGGCAGGTCTTCATAGCATTGTAATGCTTCTCGATCTTTTCCTTCTGCGCAGGATGGATAAAGAGTGATGAGGTGTGACCGTAGCCGCCGTCAGCTACAAGCTGAGCCGCCTTTGCAAGCGCCTCGTCAAAGCTTTCGGCCTTGTACATAGCAAGCACGGGAGAGAGCTTTTCATGTGCAAACTCCTCGCTTATATCTACAGAATCGACCTCACCGATGAGCACCTTTGTGCTCTCCGGCACGGATACGCCCGAAAGCTCGGCGATCCTGTGAGCCTTCTGACCAACTATCTTAGCATTCAGCGCACCGTTGATGATAATAGTTTTTCTGACCTTATCAAGCTCCTCGCCCTTGAGGAAGTAGCAGCCTCTGTCAGCAAATTCCTGCCTTACGGCATCGTAAATATCCGCAAGCACGGTCACGCTCTGCTCAGATGCACAGATCATGCCGTTATCAAAGGTCTTGGAGTGAATTATGGAGTTTACGGCAAGCCTGATATCAGCAGTGCTGTCTATGATAACAGGTGTATTGCCTGCACCAACGCCGAGAGCGGGCTTGCCCGATGAATATGCAGCCTTAACCATTCCGGGGCCGCCTGTGGCAAGTATCGTATCGGAGGTCTTCATAAGCTCGTTTGTAAGCTCGAGTGAAGGAACATCTATCCATGCGATGATATTCTCAGGCGCTCCTGCCTTTACAGCAGCATCGAGAACTATTTTTGCGGCAGCTATTGTAGACTTCTTTGCGCGGGGATGCGGGCTGATGATGATACCGTTCCTTGTTTTGAGGCATACAAGAGCCTTGAAAATTGCGGTAGAGGTCGGGTTGGTAGTAGGAATGACAGCTCCGATAACACCAATGGGCTCAGCTATCTTTTTTGTTCCGAAGGCGGGATCATATTCGATAACGCCGCAGGTCTTTGTGTTCCTGTAGGTGTTGTAGATATACTCGGCAGCATAGTGGTTCTTGATGACCTTATCCTCAACTACGCCCATACCTGTTTCCTCAACAGCCATTTTTGCAAGGGGGATCCTCGCCATGTTCGCAGCTACAGCCGCCGCTCTGAAGATCTCGTCCACCTGCTCCTGAGTATAGGAGGCAAATTTCTTCTGCGCCTCTTTTACCTGTGCAAGCTTTGCGTTGAAGCTGTCAAGATCGTCAACCAGACCGCTCACTGTCTTAGCCTCGACTTCAATTTCATTCTTAGCCATAGTTCTGTCCTCCGTTTTTTTATTTCTTTTACAGTATATTACAAAGAATACCGATTTACGGTATTATTCTTTATACTATTATACACCCTTTTTATGAAGGTTTCTATGTGTAAATTAATTATATTTATTTGTTAAAAAGTTGTCAATATAATTATTTCACGAAATTGCCTTTTTCCTTTTTTTCTATGTTTTAGATAGATTATATTCCTTTGACAGCAAAAATTCATCTGAATTCATACTTCGGTATCAGCTCTGCTGTGTGTTTTTTCTGACCTCTATCATTTTAATGACCGTCTTTCGTTTAACAGTTTTGCCGTTGAGAAAAACATATTCCTCCGGATCTCCTGCAGCAAGAGGCTCAAGCTCTTCTATCGTAAGCTCCTCGTCCTTCTGCTTATCAAGCCTTTTCTGTTCCTCGCGCCTTGATTCCTGCGAGAAGGGAGAGATCACATACTTATCGACTGTCTGATATGAATTAAACACGATAATATACATTATAAGCGTGGGCAGGGAAAGAAGACACAGTATGCCGTATACCACAAGCAAAGGTATAAAGCTGTTTATCAGCGCTGCAATCGAATACATAAAAAACGCAACAAACAGCAGGGCAAAAAGGGTCTTGAGATGATTAACTATCCCCTTGCCTACAAGTAATATTGAATTCTTGAATATATCGGCAAAGCCGAGCTCTACCGACACCGACATGGTCAGCGCGGAAAACTCGATAAGAACGAACAGCAGCGATGTAAGGGAGATTATTATAAGATAAAATGTAACTGCGCCGCTGTCCGCCTGACGGTTGAGCGCCAGCATCACGAACATTCCCGAGGTGAGAGCATAGAGCAGGATCGAGTTTATCAGAAAAAACAGCCAGTTATCCTTTATACCACTGAAAAAATCCTTTACGGGTCTTACAGCTTTCTCAGCCGTCAGCTTTCGGCAGACATTGGTCAGGCCTGCAAAAAACGGAGACATGAACGGTATGAGGAGAAAGATTATGAACCAGCTCAGGTTCTCGACAAATTGAGAGATAAGCACAAGTATTCCTATGAAAACCGCAAGCGGGATACAGAATAACAGATTAGAAAGCAGCAGCCTTCCGTAATTTGAAAAATATCCCGAAAAGAAATCGGACAGACTGTACTTTCTGCTACCGGTAACGGACATTTTGACACTTCCTTGAATCATTATAGCATAGCTGTATTAAAATCGGAACAGCCATGAAAAAGATATTGAACACAGCACATCAGTAAGGCTCGAGACCGCGCACAGCAGCATAAGTCTGAGCATGGTGAGGGCATAAGAGCTTAGCTGAGCCCTCGGGTCGTCCTTTACTGGTGAACGGACGAGGAGCATTACAGAGCTGAGTGATTTTTTGAATGAATGCAGGGCAGCCATTGAAACAACTGCACAGGAGATGAACATTCCGGGCAGGATCACGAGAAGATTATAGAAGAAGCCTCTCATTCCATAGGCAGCACAGACAAAGCCTGCAGTAAGCCCGTAACCATAGCCCTTGAAAAAAGGTATCAGGATACACAGCGCTCCTCCCCACAGCGATAGCCCGAGCAAAAAGGCTGCAAGCATGAATACCGTGACTGAGGAAAACGATGATATGAACAGAGACAAGATACCCTGACTGCTACGCAGCTCGAGATTTGTCAGAAATATGAAATCGAGCCTTTTCAGCATTCCGTCATCGGCGCTCCTGCTGCTCAGGGAGCCGAATACAGTGCCAATTGCTGCAGCAAGGAAAAACAGGATAAACGGACCGTTTTTTCTGAGTACCGCTATTCTTTTTACCGCGCTTGAAATAACCGCTCTTTTCATACTTTAGATCCCCCTGTTTTTATGAGGTAGTTAATCGTATGAAACAACAGGGAGGATTATTCCGCAGTCAGCCTCCGGAATAGAAGCTTTCGGCATAGCGCACGCTGTCCATTGCGTCTGCGCCGTAAAAGTCGGCGCCGATCATATCGGCGTATTCCTGATTGAGTACAGCTCCTCCGACCATAGTCTTTATACTCCTGTCGGTCTTATTGAGGAGAGCTATAGTATCAGCCATAGCCGGAACTGTAGTTGTCATCAGCGCACTGAGTCCCACAAGCTTACAGTTATGCTCAAGCGCACATTCGACTATCCTTTCGGGAGGAACGTCCCTGCCGAGATCATATACCGTAAAGCCGTAGCTTTCCATGAGAACCTTTACTATATTCTTGCCTATATCATGTATATCGCCCATTACCGTTGCAAGGACTATCGCCTTGCTCTTGTCGGTCTTATCGGCGGGTATCCTCTTCTTCACCTGCTCAAAGGCTGCCGATGCAGCCTCGGCGCTCATCAATAGCTGTGGAAGATAAGCTTTCTTTTTTTCAAACGCCTCTCCTATTTCATTGAGCGCAGGCACTATATGCTCATTTATCACATCAAGAGGCGCGGTATTCTTCAAAAGCTCCTCCGAAAAGCCTGCTGCAGCGTCCTTCATGCCCTTGATGATCGAGGTTCTGAGGTCGTTCACGGCAATACTTGTCTGCCTGCCCTGTGCCGTGTTTTGCTGTACAGCCGGCGCGGAGATAAGAGCCGAGGCATAGTTTATATAGTCCGCACAGCCTGCGTCAAGACAGCTAAGCGCCCTGTACGCATAGAAGGTGCTCATCATCGCAGTTGAAAATGGATTCATTATGGCGCAGTTCAATCCGCAGGAAAGAGCGTTAGCATAGAAGGTCGAGGTCACAAGCTCTCTTTGCGGAAGCCCGAAGGAGATATTTGATATTCCCAGACTTGTTTTTACTCCCAGAGCCCTGAGCCGCCTTACAGATTCAAGAGTCACAACAGCGCTCTCGGGATTTGAGGAAACAGTCAGCGCTAAAGGGTCAACTATGATATCCTTTTTCTTTATCCCGTACTCAGCCGCCCTTGAGATTATTTTTTCGGCTATCCTCACTCTGTCTGCGGCATTATCGGGTATACCCTTTTCATCGATCGTAAGGGCTATCAGTCCTCCGCCGTATTTCTGCACTATCGGAAGAACAGCATCAAGGCTTTTCTCAGTGCCGTTCACAGAGTTTATCAGCGGCTTTCCGTTATATGCTCTCACAGCAGCGGAAAGCGTATCCGCCGAGGTGGAATCTATCTGCAAAGGAAGATCGGTCACCGCCTGTATCGAGGTGACACAACGGAGCATCATTTCCGTCTCGTCAATTTCAGGCAGACCAACGTTAACATCAAGTATATGCGCCCCCGCCTCAGCCTGCTTTATCGCTTCATTGAGGATATAATTCAGATCCCCGCTTCTCAGGGCCTCCTTGAGTCTGGATTTACCGGTAGGATTGATCCTCTCTCCTATCAGAACAGGATCGTCGGCTATAACAACGGCGTGTGTATAGGACGAAACCATTGTAATATCCTTTTCATCCGGACATGAATACGGAAGATCCTTGGTTTTTTCTATCATTTTTCTGATATACTCGGGTGTTGTTCCGCAGCAGCCACCCAAAACGGTCGCTCCGCTCTTTGCAAGCTCAACCATTTGCCCGGAAAATTCCTCAGCATTTACGGTAAACACGGTTTTTCCGTCTCTCACCTCGGGCAGACCGGCATTCGGATTCACTATTATCGGCGTGGAGGAATACCTGCTGAACTGACCGATTATACCAAGCATCTTGTCAGGACCGAGGGAACAGTTCATTCCTATAGCGTCAGCTCCCAGAGCCTCTAACATAGCGATCATAGCGGCAGGATCGGCTCCTGTCATAAGCTTTCCCGAGGCGTCATATACATTCGTGACAAAAACAGGAAGCTCACAATTTTCCTTTACTGCAAGCACCGCAGCCTTTGTTTCAAGGCTGTCGTTCATAGTCTCAACAAGCACAAGGTCGGCGCCGCATCCGGCGGCAGCCTTGACGTTGTCGGCATAGATCGATACAGCTTCTTCAAAGGAGAGATCTCCCAACGGCTCTAAAAGCCTGCCTGTCGGTCCCATGTCAAAGGCGACAAAGGCGTTTTCTCTCCCCTTGACAGCCTCTCTTGCACAGGCGATACCGGCAGAGATCAGCTCACGGTAATTTGTGAATTTTTCCCTGTTGATACCAAAGGTATTCGTCTTTATGATATTGCAGCCTGCAACAAGATATGCCTTATGAAGCGCCGTTATCTTATCAGGCTGCTCTATATTCCACAGCTCGGGTGATCTTCCGGCAGGCAGACCCATGCCCTGAAGGACAGTGCCGGTTCCACCGTCAAAATACACTCTCTGCTTTTTTATCAGTTCATTTATATCTTTCATCTGACTTCCTCTTTTATCTGTTTCCTTTGATGCCCATTATTGCCGTGATCGACTTTACAGGCGTCATCAGATAAGCGCTGTTCAGCGTTATCCCAAGGCTGTTTGCAGCGTCAAGCCTTTCAAGAAGCGGTCTTTGAAAGGTGATCGAAAGATCTCCGAAGCCCGGACTGAATCTCGGCACACAGTATACGTCCTGTGTGAGTATTCCGCAGACGTAGTCGCAAAAGCTTTCCGCCGCAGCAGAAGAAAGAGCGTCCGTGATAAAATGCTCCGCCTGCGATACGATATTCAGTCTTGCAAGCAGTCTGTCAACGGAAATGCCTGTTGTGAGAGCCATTACATAAGCCTCACTGCAGCCTGCAAGATTTTTGTAAAGCTTGCTGCTGGGTATTCTCATAAAACCGAAATCACAGACATTTTCTTCTGAAAGCTCCACAGGTGTGCGGATACAGGCACATTTATAGCGTATCACCGAAAGCAGTCTTTTTTTACATTCCTCGATCTGCGGGCTTGTATAGCCTCTTGATGTGTGGAGCCTGAGTGCAAGCTCATTTCCGTCTATCTCAACATCGTCCGATCCGGCTGTTATTATTCTGACATCCCTGTTTATCATCAGTTTTCTCTCCGGTTCTCCTGTCAGTACGGCTCAGAGCCGCTCAATAATATTTATTATAACACAAATGATCGTCCATTGCAACAAAAGTACAGGCCCCGCATGAAATATTTCATGCAGAGCCTGTGCTTTATGGATAATTACGGAATGTATACTTTGTTTGTACCTCTTACTTAACTGTAAGCGTGAAGAACTTAGACTTGACTGTGCCTGCCTTATCCTTTACTCTTACACGGATATCATAGGTCGTTCTTGCTCCGGGAGTGATCTGGATAGAGGTATCGCTGCTGAAGCTCTGAACAACGCTGTAGTTATCCTTTGATGCCTTCTTATAGGCTATCTCGTAGGTATAGGAGGCCTTGCCGCCTGTAGCTGCACACTTGACTGTTACACTTGAGCCAAAGGTGATTGAGGTTTTGCTGATAGTTGACTTGTTCGTCAGTGCAGCAGGCTTTGTGACCTTAAGTGTGAAGGTCTTGACTACCACCTTGCCTGCCTTATCCTTAACCTTGATAAGTACCGTGTAGGTGCCTGCTGTTGTGGGCTTGAACGCCATCTTGTTGTAGGTGCTGTAGCCTCTGAGAAGCTTATAGGCTGAGCCTGTGGTAGTGTTCTTGTAGGAGGCTGCATACTGATATGGAGCCGTTCCGCCGGTTGCCGCACAGTTGAGCATGATCGACTTTCCGAGCGTTATGCTTGTTGCGGAGAGCGTTGACTTGTTTGCAAGAGCAGCAGTAACGGTGACCTTGAAGTCCTTGCTCACTACCTTGCCGGCAGCATCCTTGACCTTGATGCGGAGATTGTAAACACCTGTTGAAGCAGGCTTAGCATACATCGTTCTTGTGGTGCTTGCCGCTCTGAACTCGGTGTACTTTGTTGCAGTAGATTTCTTCATGTAGCCTGCATACTTATAGGGCGACTTTCCGCCTGTTGCTGTAGCAGTTACCTTAACAGAGCTTCCGAGTGTAATCTTGGTTGCAGAAATGGTGGTCTTGTTTGCAAGAGGAGCTGTGACATAGATGTTGAAGTTCTTGACAACGATCTTGCCGGAAGCGTCCTTTACCTTTGTGCGGAGGTTCCATGTGCCTGCTGAAGCGGGCTTGAAGGTGAATGTCTTTGTTGTGGTGAAGTCCTTGAGAGTTGTGTAATACTGTGATGTGGACTTTTTGTAGTAGGCTGCATACTTATAGGGATATTTGCCGCCTGTTGCAGCGTTTGTGATCGTGACTGAATTACCGAGGGTTATTGATGTTGCAGAGACCTTGGTCGAGCTTGTAAGAGGACCGGGATTGACTGTGATAGTGAAGGTCTTGGAGATGACTGTACCGACATTATCCTTTACTCTTACAAGGAGAGTGTACTTGCCTGAATGTGCAGGCTTGAAGGTCATTGTTCTTGTCGAGCTGTAGCCGCGGATCGCGGTATAGCTTGAAGCAGTGGAATGCTTGTACCATGATGCGTACTGATAGGGTGAGGTTCCGCCTGCCGCCGTACCTGTTATCGTAATGCTCTTTCCGAGGGTAGTGGTAGTTGCGGAAACGGTCGACTTGTTTGTAAGAACTCCCTTTGTTACATATACGTTGAAGCTCTTGATAGCTGTTGTACCCTTGCTGTCCTTTACATAAGC
>ONFW01000242.1 GCA_900317215.1 uncultured Eubacteriales bacterium
ATACGGAGTCGGCTTCAAGCTGGGCAATACTCAGCTCAGGGATAAGGTGCAGGAAACACTTCTCGAAATGAAGAAGGACGGCAAATTCGATGAGATCGCCAAAAAATGGGGACTCGAAACGAGCGTTTGCCTTGACCCGAACGACAAATACATCGACAAGGAGGAAAGCGCAGAGCTTCCGGGACAATCCAACAACGGCATAGACTGGCTTTCGATGCTTTCTCAGCTTGGAGAGGGTATGGGCAGGAGCCTGCTCATCTTTGCTCTGACGCTTTTGTTCTCAATGCCCCTCGGTCTGCTCGTTGCCTTTATAAGAATGTCGCGCTTCAAGGTGCTGCAGTGGATAGCGAGGATATATATTTCGATAATGAGAGGTACGCCGCTTATGCTGCAGCTTCTTGTGGTATGCTTCGGCCCGTATTATCTTTTCCATATTAATCTTACTGAGAGCTACCGCTTCATTGCTCTTATCATCGGCTTCTCTGTAAACTATGCGGCATATTTCGCAGAGATATACAGAGCCGGAATACAGGCTGTCCCGAAGGGGCAGAGAGAGGCTGCGGCTATTTTAGGCTATTCCGGAGGACAGACCTTCCGCAGGATAATCTTCCCGCAAATGGTTAAAAATGTTCTTCCTCCGGTAACAAACGAGATAATCACTCTTGTTAAGGATACCTCCCTTGCTTATGTGCTTACATATCTTGAGCTGTTCTCAATGGCAAAGCAGCTTTCGGCAGCGGCTACAAGTCTTGTTCCGCTGTTTGTGGCAGGATTGTTCTATTATATCTTCAACTTTATCGTTGCCTTTGTAATGGAGTTTATCGAAAAGAAATTCAACTACTACAAGTAATGAGGTGAATAAGATGACTGAGCTTGAAAAAAATAAGAACAAATCGCAGGAAAAGCTGCTTGAAATTACAAATCTCGGAAAAAGCTTTGACGGAAAAAAGGTGCTTGAGGATATCAGCCTCACAGTCAACAGAGGAGAGGTCATCTCTATCATTGGACCCTCCGGCTCGGGCAAGACCACTCTTTTAAGATGTGCTACCTTTCTTGAAGCTATGGACAGCGGTGAGCTGAGCTACTGCGGGAAAAAGGTGGTAACCACTAAAAACGGAAAAGCCGTTTATCCCGGAAAAGCAGAAATGAAGGAGGCTAAGTCGAAATTCAGTCTGGTATTCCAGAGTTTCAATCTTTTTCCTCATTTCAATGTGTTGAAGAACGTGACCGATGCTGCGATACACGTTATGAAGCGTGATAAGGAAGAGGTGCTGACCGAAGCTCGGCAGATACTTAAAAAGGTGGGGCTTGAAGAAAAGCTGAATGCATATCCCTGTGAGCTTTCCGGCGGACAGCAGCAGAGAGTTGCGATAGCGAGAGCATTAGTGATGAACCCGGAAATACTATATTTTGATGAGCCGACCTCGGCTCTCGACCCCGAGATAACAGCAGGAATACTCAGGATAATGAGGGAGCTTGCCGAAGAGAAAATGACCATGGTCATTGTGACTCATGAGATAGATTTTGCAAGAGCTGTATCCGACAGGGTCATCTTCATGGACGGAGGATACATAATCGAGCAGGGCGCTCCTAAGGACGTTATTGACAATCCCTCAAACGAAAGAACAAAGGCCTTCCTCAGAAAGCTCTCTGTCTGAGCATGATATATGTTGTCAAATCCTTAAGGATAGGGTAAAATAGTATCAGAGAGGAGATGACGAGATGAAAAAGGCGCTGGGTTTTCTGAAAAAGGAGCTTATGCTCACGGTTTCCGTGCTTGCGGCGATAATATCATTATTTATCACACCGCCGAGCGCAGAGCTTTTCTCGAATATTGATTGGCGTACCCTCGGTACCTTGTTTATGATGCTTACAGTGCTTGAGGGCTTTAAAAAGGAGAATATTTTCCGTCCTGTGCTCAGACTTGCAGGAAAGCTGCGCTCAATGGCTGCCCTGTCGCTGTTTCTCGTGTTTTCGGTCTTTTTTACCTCAATGTTCGTGACCAACGATATCTCCCTGATAATATTTGTTCCGCTAACCATAATACTGTTCCGGGCGGGGGGAAAGGAAAAATACATTCTGCCCGTGATAACAATGGAGAATATCGCGGCGATCAGGGGCTCGCTTCTTACTCCCTTCGGCAGTCCTCAGAATCTGTTTATTTTCGGTCAGTCGGGAGTGTCCGCATGGCAGTTCATTCTCTATATGATGCCGATATGGCTGATCTCGGGAGCGCTGCTCGTCGTTTTTGTGCTGTTTCTCTATCGCAGGAGCATTAAGGAAACAACAAGCATATCAGCCCCCTCCTTTGCCGGCGAATGGAAAAAGGAGGGCAGAGCAAGAAGGATAGTCTATCTTATAGTATTTGCGGCAGTAATAGCAACTATCGTCAGCAGGACGCCCTTCTGGTATTATGTCGTTCCCTCCGTAGCGGTAGTGATATTCATTATCGACAGAAGGATACTCATAAAGACGGACTATGTTCTTCTTCTCACGTTTTTGTGCTTTTTCATATTCTCGTCCTCGATTGCTCACAACGAAAGCATTTCCGGCTTTCTGAAGGACGCTGTTGCAGAGCATGAATATGTCTGGGGAATACTTCTCAGTCAGATCATTTCAAATGTGCCGGCAGGGATCGTTCTCTATCCTTTTGCGGTAAACAAGGGCGCTCTTCTGTACGGGCTTGACACTGCAGGGCTGTGCTCGCTGATAGGCTCGCTTGCCTCAGTGATAAACTACCGTATATATATCAGGGAATATCCTGGCAACGGAAAAAAATTCATTATCGTCTTCACTCTCATCAGTTTGCTGTTTTTTGCTATTGTTGTTGTTCCCGGATACTTCATAAGTCTTTCTCCGCTTTAACGGAAATACATAGGACCGATACCGTCTCATTTTGCGGTATCGGTCCTTAATGCTTTTTATAGAGTTGTTCAAGAGCATTTATTTTTCAGCAGCTTATGCTTTATATATAGCAGCGTCAGCTCCTCGCCGTTGTCGCGCAGCATTTTCAGCAGAAATTCAAGCAGCCTTGCGGTGTCGGGGTGAATGAGATAATGCTCCTTTGAGCGCTCATAGTATTCATAAGCGGAGGCGTCGGTATAGGCGTCCTTTTTGTAGACCTTGCAGGCGGCTACTCTGTCGCAGAACATCTCTGCAACATATTTCACCGGCATTTTCATTCCCGTCATAGGACTGCCTTCGTCGAGGCTGTAATCTATCCAGTATTCAAGGTGATGCTTGTTCCTGCCCTTGTGATGCAGCCATGCAGAGCTATAACCCCTTATTTCCCTTTCTGCGGCATTCGGGCTTCTTGTACCCTGATAATATCTTGCTCCTGTAAGAAATTCTACGGGAGTATATTTGGAAAGGTCGTGCAGCAGTCCCTGCCTGTAAAGCCCCGCCTTGAAGCAGAGCTTCATCACGGTCAGCTTATGCCGGTTTATCGTTTTAAGATGCTCAATGCTTTTCATATATATCCTCCGATCAATTCTGATATAAATATCATTATAACACGGCAGCGGATTTTTTCAAGCCTTGCGCACAGAAGCAGACCGCCGTGTTTGTTTTGTACACGACTGTTGAAGGAGATAGTGTAAGCCTTGCGGTGCCAAATATTATTTTGCCTTTGTTTCGATCTCGTTGAGGGCGAGGGAAATGAAGTCGTCGAGGGGCATAGCTCCCATGTCAGCCTGCTTGCGTGAACGTACAGAGACAGTGCCGTTTTCGGCTTCTTTATTTCCCACAACCAGCATATAGGGTATCTTTTCAAGCTGAGCCTCGCGGATCTTGTAGCCGATCTTTTCACTGCGCATATCCGATGTTGCACGGATGCCTGCCGCTGTGAGAGCCTCCTCTATTTCCTTTGCCTTATCTGCGAGATTTTCGCTTATCGGGAGTACCCTTACCTGCTCGGGGCTAAGCCACATAGGCAGAGCGCCTGCAAAATGCTCAAGCATATAGGCGAGTGTCCTCTCAAAGCAGCCGAGAGAGGTTCTGTGTATGATATACGGCAGCTTTTTCTGGCCGTCGCTGTCGATATAATACATTCCGAATTTTTCCGCAAGGAGCATATCTATCTGTATGGTAACGATAGTGTCCTCCTTGCCGAATACGTTTTTGTACTGAATGTCAAGCTTCGGCCCGTAGAATGCAGCCTCGTCAACTCCGACCTCGTATTCAAGACCAATACCGTCGAGGATCTTTTTCATTACAGACTGAGCGTGCTCCCATTGCTCAGCAGTTCCCTCATATTTGTTGTTCGGGTTTGCGGGATCCCACTGTGAAAAACGGAACGAACAATCCTCAAGCAGCCCTACTGTATCGAGAAAATACTTTGC
>ONFW01000240.1 GCA_900317215.1 uncultured Eubacteriales bacterium
CAGAGACATCAGATGAGCAGAGCAAAGACACAGAGACGTCCGAAAAGCCCGAATCAGAAGCTTCTCCGCCCGCATTGGCAGTTACCCTCAGCAAGCACGAAATATATCTTCATCCCGGAGAACAGGACGAGATAAGATACTATCTTACACCCGAGAACGCAGCTCCGCCCGGAGTGATCTATTACATAAGCGACACCTCGGTATATACGGTGGATCCCTACGGTGTGATAACCGCAGTCGGAGAGGGAACGGCAAGACTTACCGCTGAAGCGGAAAACGGTTTAAAGGACGTCTGCACGATCACGGTAACACCTTATCCGGAACAAAGCTCCGCACCGGCATCCGAGCCTGTATCTCAGAATGACAACGATCACGATATAGCCGACAGGATAGTTAACGCCTTTTTACCCTACACATCGGAAAGGGTTTATAACAATATAGACCGGCTCTGCGATTACTATGTCAATATACTTTCGCAGTTCAACATAGGCGAGAGCGAAAAAGGGAAACCCATTCCCTGCATAACTCTGGGCAAGGGAAAAAAGAAAGCCCTCATTACGGCAGGGATCCATTCAAGAGAGCACATTGCGATAAGCTTTACAATGAGGTGTATTGAAGAGATCGCCAACGCCTATTCGACAGACGGCGTATACTGCGGCTATGATGTAAGGAAGCTTCTGAATAAATATACTCTTTATATCGTGCCTATGTGCAATCCCGACGGCACGGACATCTCCGTTGCAGGCGACTCTCCGCTTGTCGATCTCGGATATTTCGATCACGACAGCTTTAAGCTCAATGCAAACGGAGTGAATCTGAACAGAAACTTTCCTTATTTCTGGGAACAGCAATACGGCAACACAAAGCTTATTCCCGGCAATGAAACATATCCCGGCACTCACGCAGGCAGCGAAAAGGAAACTCAGGCGCTTATAGAGCTATGCGCCGAGAATGACTTTCTGTGGATGCTCGATATGCATATTCTGGGCAACGGTATTTATTGGAGAGACAGCGGAAACGGTGAGATCGACGGCGACTATCTCCTCACAACCTCTCTTGCGCAGCGCTGCGGCTACCGTATCTTTGACAATACAACGGAAATGGTGAATTACAGCGGCGGTCTCGAAAACTGGTTCAGGAGCGCTTACAAACGTCCTGCACTTTGCATTGAGCTTCTGCCCTATTCACAGGCATACTATACAAATCTGTACTCAGGCTACAACAGCTATTTTGAACAGGCTGTAAACTGGCAGCAGACACGCTGCACCTTTCTTGAAGCAATGTCATGTATGAAATAAAAGGAGGATAAAAAATGGGTATTCATATTGATACAGGAAAGCTTGCGGTGAAGATGCTCGAAGGGAATCTTCACCTCACAAAAAGGGACATCGGCAAGGACGCCGTTCTCTCCAAAAAGGGTGTAAAGCTCTCTTTGGAGGTCTACGACATCGAAGAGGCAGGCAGGCTCTGCGTACTCCGAATGAAAGCGCCCTTTGGCATTATCAAGTCGGAGACTGTCGTTATTTCAACAAACAAAAGGGATATGCCTCTTTTTAATGCAGACTGGTTCAGAGCTTTCGGCAAGGAAGCACAGATCTGCGAACTTTATGATGTACAGAAGTCCCCTTATCCGCAGGAGCTGCTTGACGAATTCGGAGCGATAAAGGAACACGACAGTGATATTACGGATATGGAAAGAGAAAAAAAATGGTATGATGAAATACTATATCCTTGTTCTTATCATAAAAAGGGTGGTGACTCCGAGCGTTTTACCGATGCCGTATACGCTTATCTTAAGACATATCTCAGACAGCTCCCTGAATCCGGAGCATGTGACCCTGTTGAAAAGCAGGAAAAGATCAATGATTTTGCCGAAAGGCTGCTAAATGAAGAGGGACCCGCATCCTCAATGATAAAGAAAAACTTCGGTGAAGAGCTTGCGAGAAGGATCATCGTCGGCTACATGTATGGAAATATCTGAAAAATCAAAGCCACCCGGCAAAATGAACGGGTGGCTTGTTTTTATAGATAATTCCTGAGATCTCAGCACCTATATAAGTATAATGCAACGATTTTGAGCATAGTCAGAAAGAAGAGCCCGTACATCTGTATTAGAGCCTGATGACACTATTTAGACCATTTTAATATGCAAGCAAATTGAATAAATGATAAATACATGGAATCAAGTTTATCATATCGTGTAAAGACC
>ONFW01000239.1 GCA_900317215.1 uncultured Eubacteriales bacterium
AACCTATCATTCCCCTGTAAGCAAGAATAAATCCGTATCGGGGCGATGTGACCATAATACGAAGAAATGAAGCTGTGAATAATTTCACAGCTCCTGGAAAATATTTCCTCTTACGTCATAGCAGTAGCTTCTGCTGTAATCCTGATATGACCATACTCTGACAGTTCTTTCGGTATTATTATATATTGCGGAATACTGTGTCCATGATGTTCCGACAGCCTTCGTAAACGGATTCTGTACGACGCTGCGCAGGACAACAAGAGCCTGTTCCTCCTGCATAACTGTACGATATGCTTCTGCTGTACTGTCCCTATACATTTCAAGCTGGCTCTGTATGCTTACAAAACGGTGATATCCGTGGCCGTAGCCGATGGAATAACGTTTTTTCCCGTCTGCCTCTGCCATATATACCGCCTTCTCCCTGAGTACACCGCCGGAGTACGAATCCTCCATATCATTGCTGCACACATAGAAATTTGTAACTATATCGGAATTTTTTACAGAGAGCTGTCCGTTGCGGCTTTCAAGAACGATGCTGTTTCCCTTTGCATCAGTAACGAATATATGGGTATCCTGCCAGTCGGCAGGGCGAAGCTCAGAGCTCCTTACAAGACAGATAGCTTCCTCAGCATCGGCGCTGTTGTCGAGAAGCTGACGTATTATAAATCCCGGCGCATATCCTGTCTGTGCAGGCTGATCACCCTTTTTGATCTCTGTTCGGAGCAGGCTTGCGTGCAGTCCCTTTTCGTTGATCCCGTCCATACAGACATAGGGCAGACCAACGAACAATCCGGGATGAAAACTATCCATTTCAGGACCTCCCGTCTGATAGAACGGATTGAACGGGTCTGTCCATACCGCGTCAGCTACACCGATGGATTCATATTTTCCCTCGGGCTTGCAGTGCAGTATAATATTAAGCCCCGTAAAGCTTGGATTGCTTTCCGATACACGGTGTCCGAGATCATAATTCCTGCAGGTTATGACGTCGCCCCATTCGTTATGAGTCAGGAAACAGGAACAGCCCGACCGTGCCCTTACTATTTCTCTGATCTCCCGAATCAGCTTCGGGTCATAATAATCACCTGCATAATCCATATAATACAGATGTCCTTCGTCATCAAGCTTTTTTATTGTACTCTTGTCATTCATTGTTTTCCTCTGCTTTCATATGATTAAAGTATTGTCCGGAGCATCATTCTGATACAATTATCCTACAGAATGAAGTTCCGGACAGTCAGTCTTATTATTTTGCAGACAAAGCCTTAAGTTCTTCAAATTCTTCTGTAAGCGTGAAGAAGAACTTCCTTTGCATTTCGTTTCCGATAACGGTAACGGGCTTGAGCTGCGCGATGGAATTACCCTTCATCAGCATCATTTCCTTGTAAAGAACATAGGTCTCAGGCTGAGCAAAGATCAATTTTGAGGGCTTTATCAGTCCGTTAATCACCTTATCTCCGTAAGAGGGATTGACCTGAGCCAGATTCTTTTCAAGGCATGAATGTATCTTTTCTTCCGTCAGCTCCGGGGGTATGCGGTCTATCTCCATGATATAGACATACTGCACATTATCCGTATCGGGATATACAGAGCTGTCAACAAGCATGAAGCCACATTCCTTTGCGGTCATTTCCGCAGCATTACGCAAAGCAAGCTCCGTTGTTTTTTCGCCCATAAGGCTTACGGTCTTGTCGATGCGGTACTGGAATTCCACCATAGGAGTAGCATTATGGAAGCCTGTTACAAGAAGCACGTCCTTCATACGGTAACGGTAGAAGCCCGAATAAGTGGAAATAATAAGCTCATATCTTTTGCCGACCTCTAACTTATCCATTGTGACGGCCTTTGCGCCCTCATCATCAACGGGAATAAATTCAAAGAACAACGCGCTGGGTATCAGGCAGGATTCATGAGCGGCAAACTCTGTAGGCACGGTAAATATGCCCTCAGATGCGGAAATTCCGCGATAGAAGAAGGCTATATCTGTTCCGAGGTAGCGGCTGCGTATCTCATCAGTATATCTTGAAAAGCCTGCGGAAGCGCCGCCTGCAAGATAGCGCAGCATCGGCCATACCTGAGGCATGAACGGTGTTTCAAAGCCCTTTTCAAAGATCGCCCTGAGCTCTGCCGCTCTTTCGGGCATAGGCTCAAGAGAAGCTTTCAGGGTTTCGCGCAGATCATCGGGAAGCTCTATGGAATCGTCTATAGTGCCCTTTTCTATATCATCCACAAGGAGCTTCCAGTTCTTTTCTACATAGCGGCAGAAATCCAGCAGGAAGCCCGTAAAGGTACAGACTATATTATTAAGCTCCTTATCACACAGACTGAAGCGGGCATTTAGATAGCGCGTATCTGTTCCCTTTTCCGCAAAGACTGCCTGAGA
>ONFW01000238.1 GCA_900317215.1 uncultured Eubacteriales bacterium
AGGAGAGGTATGCGAGGTGAGCTTATATAATGAGGAGCTTCGCCCGCTCAGCGCAGAAACGCTGTCAAAGAGAACAGAGCTCATCAAAACTGGCAGCTTCAGTGACAAAATGTTTGACTACGCAAAGCAGTTTGCCGCTGCCGATAATATTGTTATAGCTGCCCCGTTCTGGGATCTGTCATTCCCTGCGCCTCTCAAGACCTATATCGAAAACATCTACATCACCGGCATTGTCTCGGAATATGACACCAACGGTATGCCTTACGGCTTATGCAGAGCAAAACGTCTTTGGTATGTTACAACAGCAGGCGGTCCCTATATACCCGAATACAGCTACGGATATATAGAATCGCTTGCAAAAAACTTCTTCGGGATCGCAGAAACAAGACTGATATATGCCGAGCTGCTTGATGTAGACGGAAGCGATCCTGAAAAGCTTTTGCAGGATGCGATCACCTCAGTCCTCAATTCATAAAGAAATAATTGATCTCATTGTTTAATCTTATCCCGTTGTAGTGTTTTAACGCACTGTTATCAATGACTTCTGACCAAAAAACTCCGAGAATATAAATCGAGCCGCAGTGTTTCGGAATTCTCCGTTACACTGCGGCTTTTTGTTTTCATGCCTCTTCACTTCATGCTCTGTGCTTATTCTCCTTCTTCAAACACCTCTTTAACTATCCTTTGCAGATCCTCTATTGAATAGCGAAGTCTTTTTGCTTCCTTCAGTGTCGCTTTGACATAATTCTGTTTAAAGCTGTTTCGGCGTTCCTCTATCAGCTTATCAACGACTCCCTCGCACACAAACATGCCTATACCTCTCTTCTTGAAAGCAACACCCTGAGCGACAAGCACATTCACTGCCTTGTTCACCGTAGCGATATTTATATTATATTCCTTTGAGATCCGCGTTGTTGAAGGAAGCTGTTCACCCTCCTTGATCTCTCCGGAAAGAATACTGTCCTTTATTCCTTCTGCTATCCTTGCGAAAATTGGTATATTCTCATACATAACATTCATAGCCGACCCTCCTTTGTGGTTGATTAGTTGATTAAATAAGCTGTTATTATTATAAATCAACCCGACAAAAAAGTCAAGCTTGCTGCCATACCTTTACGGTCCGCAAGAAGCGCATGCGCGTAATAATCCTGTTGCGCTAAATCCCGGTATTGCAGGTTCTTCGTGCATCCGGCTACGCATGGGGCATCAGATAGCCAAAAAGAACAGCGTGACGAGCACGATAAACAGTATATGCCTGAGCTTCTGATCAAACAACATTCCAACAAATTCTCTCAGAAAGGCATTAGGAAAGAAATACCATTTTGTCCTTGCGGAGATCCCCTCTGCCCTGAAGCCGTTTTTTGCGGACAGGATATAGCCCCTGAAAATATGATAGTTTGTAGTTGCAAAGCCTATCCCCTTTTCCATTGGCTTGTCATCGTTCTTTTTTATGACCTCATATGAGAGCTTGAAATTCTCAAAGGTGTTTACGCTCTTACATTCCGGAAGAATACGTTCCTCAGGAACACCCTGACTGATAAGATATCGCTTCATCGCTTCTCCCTCAGAGATCACTTCATCACTGCCTTGTCCGCCTGAGGGAACAAACACGGCATGCTTTCCTGTTTTTTCATACTGCTGATTTTCAAATCTGAGGGCGCTGTCAACCCTTCCCTTGAGCAGCGGCGTAAGACTGCCGTCATTACGGATCGCACAGCCAAGGATAATGATATAATCCTTATTAAGAGGCGGTCTGAATCTCGCAGCAAGCCATGCGCTGATACTTGTTGAGATTATCATACTTTCAAAATAGCAAAGCGTGTAGATGATGATAGTTCTTATATCGCCTGCAAGCTCTGAGTTTTTATTGCCCAACATCGCATACCACGAATAATTGAAAACAAAAAAGGTTCCTAAAAGCCAAAATACACTCGCAATAAGACCGAGAGCATTTACAGGACGATAACCCTCATGTCGCATCAACGATATATTGCTTATTGATGTTGCTAAAGCCATTATCAGCATTACGGGAGTCAGTGCTAAAATACAGTACTCTCCTGAGATCGAAACAAACCTGACAAAATCGCTAAACGAATTTACAGCGTTATTCAGCATTTTATATACTACAAAGGCAAGCATCACTGCCGTAAACAGCGAAATACCACCGTAGGCGATCATAGAGTAGGAGAATTTCGCCAGTTTTTTGCAGCGGAAATAAGAGATGCACATTATTACGAGAACTAAAACGACACAGCACAATGTTTCAGCTATAACTATCCTGAAGCCGGTGAAATTAACATTATTGTATGAGGTTTCAAAAATAGTACCCGTGGCCGTTACATAAAAGGATGCATCTCTTAACACCTCCAGCCGATCAGGATCCTCATTCATAATCCGGAAAGAGACCTCATACTTTCCCTTACGCTTCGCCGTCAACTCTGCAAACAGATTATCATCCTCCAGATATACATTCCCTATCATAAGATCGCTGTCCGTGCAGGTCACCTCCGGCACCTTATCCAGACCTATAATATTCAAGTTGACAGTGTATTTTTCTCCCACAGCGATAACGTATGCAAACGTCATTGCGATAGAAATTATTACGATGATGTTGAGAATAAAATAAATCCTTTTAGCTTTCATAGATACCTCCGTATATTATGCAGGTGCTTTGTTGCACACCGTTTTCATACTCTCTTAAACATATATTATCATTATTTACCGTCAAATTCAACACAAATCAGATGCACATTTTCTGCGTTAAGGAGAACATGATAAATTACGATTTACTTTTTTATTCTTATAGGTTATACTTATAACAGAGTTTATCTTCTCCCTGCATTTACCTTTATACAGAACATAAAGGCGAATGCTTTGAAGAGCCGTTCGGCTTGCTTTTGTAAACCTTTGACTGCTCTCTTTATTATTTCACGAACTATCGCCAAAGGAAGGTTATGGAGGGTTTATTATGAACCTGTATTTTTTTGTGGCAATTATCGCAGCAGTATGCATACTTGGCTTTTTCAACGAAAAGGTCACAAAGCTCACTTATGAGATCTCATTAATGCTGTTTTCTATCATCATCGGCACCTTTGTGCTTCTCGGAACTGCCGTTTTCAAAGGTACCGATGTAGGTAATATATTAGATAATATACAGTATATCAATATGGAAGGCTTTCTCATGGAGGGCGTGCTGTGCTTCATGCTATTTGCAGGCTCGTGCCACATTAAGGTGTCTGATTTCAAAAAACAGGCACGGCAAGTTACTGTTCTCGCATTTGTCTGCACGCTGCTCGGCGCTTGTTTCTACGGTCTGCTGTTCTACTGTGCCGGTTTGCTGCTAGGACTTTCATTGTCGTTGCCAGTTTGTCTTATGTTTGGCAGTATTGTAGCTCCTACGGATCCGATCGCCGCAACAAGTATTCTAAGCAAATTCAACCTTCCAAAAAAAATCTCCTTTCTCATCGAGGGCGAATCTCTTTTTAATGACGGTGTAGGAGTTGCACTGTTTGTATGCTTTTCGGGAATAGCTACAGCAACATCATCAGGCGGACTTATCACTGTAATGCTCAGGGAGCTTCTCGGAGCCGTGCTTGTAGGTGCAGCAGTAACCTGTTTATGCTTCCTAATGTTCCGTTTCACTAAAAGCAAGACCCTCGGGATCTTCGTCAGTCTCCTTACGGTATCACTTTCTTATGTCATTTGTGAGGAGTTTGGTTTTTCAGGTGCAATTGCCTCCGTTATTTGCGGAATCATTTTCTCAGCACTGCGCTCCCGTTTTTCAAAAAACGATGCTCCCGAAAAAACAGAATGTTTTGATTCTTTCTGGGAAACGCTTGATGTTCTTCTTAATTCCATTCTATATGTAATGCTTGGACTGTCCTTTGTCCATATCCTCCAGATGGAGCATGTTATTCTTCTATCGCTGATAGCTATTACGGCTAACCTTATTGCAAGAATATGCAGTCTTTCTATCTCCTCACTGTTTATGGGCAAGCTTCCCGACGGTTACGGCAAGCTGAATTTTGTCAAGCTGCTTACCTGGGCCGGTCTGAGAGGAGGTCTATCGGTTGCTCTTGCAATGAGCACTAAAGAAATGCTGCCCGAGCAGACATACTATATTATCCTCGGCGGCACATATGCTATTGTATCCTTTACTACGATCATTCAGGG
>ONFW01000237.1 GCA_900317215.1 uncultured Eubacteriales bacterium
CTCTTATCTCTGGGTAAATCAACACCTGAAATACGTGCCATTCTCTTAGCACCTCCGTTAATGATATTGCGTCATCAGCCCTGACGCTGCTTGTGCTTGGGGTTTTCACAGATAACCATGATCTTGCCCTTGCGCTTTATAACCTTACATTTTTCGCATATTTTCTTTACTGAAGGTCTGACTTTCATCGTGGTATCATTCCTTTCATCAAAAACCTTAAAAGCCCTTAAAGCCTTCTTTTATCAAATTACTTACTGCGCCATGTTATGCGGCCCTTTGTGAGATCGTAGGGCGACATTTCAACCTTTACACTGTCTCCGGGAAGGATGCGGATAAAGTTCATTCTCAGCTTTCCCGAAATATGAGCAAGGATTACATGACCGTTAGGCAGCTCAACCTTGAACTGTGCATTCGGGAGAGCCTCCTTTACTACGCCTTCTACCTCAATTACATCCTGCTTTGACAATTTACTTGACCTCCTTAGGAAGAGCAACTCTGCCGTTGAATACGGCGAGTATTCTACGAATTTCACTGTCAGACCCGAGCTGAGCCTCGCTCAGCACTGTCCTTGCGGGGGCAAGGTGGAGCACGTTCTTTTTCTTCGGAGAAGAAGCCGTACGCACTGCGCCGTCAATAATATATGCGGTACTTCCGGAGATATCCGAAACCACATAAAATCTTCCCTTATCGTGTCCCTTTTTCGATCTGACTATTATACCTTTTTTTAAAAGCATATCGCACCTCAGTCCGGCATAGTCAGTATGACCGGTCCGCCGGGTGTGATAGCTATCGTATGCTCAAAATGAGCTGAAAGCTGCCCATCGGCGGTAACTGTTGTCCATTTGTCTTTCAGAACCCTTACCCTGTGCGTTCCCTGATTTACCATAGGCTCTATGGCTATCACCATGCCGGGTAAAAGACGAACGCCGTGTCCGGGTGTACCGTAATTGGGTACGCTTGGATCTTCATGCAGCCTCGCACCTACTCCGTGGCCGACATAATCTCTTACCACCGAGTAACTGCGCGCTTCGACATACCTTTGGACCGCATGACCTATATCACCGATCCTGTTGCCTGCAACAGCCTTACTTATACCCTCAAACAGCGATTCTCTTGTTGCATCCATAAGCGCCTGAGCTTCTCTTGTGACATCTCCGCAGGCAAAGGTCCATGCGTTGTCACCGTGATAGCCGTTGATGTATGCGCCTACATCTATGCTGACGATATCGCCGTTTTTCAATATCTGCTTCTTGCTCGGTATGCCGTGGATGACTACGTTGTTTACCGAAATACAAGCGCTTGCAGGAAAACCGCCGTATCCGAGAAATGAGGGAACTGCCCCCATTCTCTCGATATAGCTGCGGACTATCGTGTCAAGCTCGAGGGTAGATACCCCCGGCTCGACTGCTTTTCCTGCTTCACGCAATGCTCCCTGTGAAATTCTGCCCGCCTCACGCATTTTTGCGAGTTCGCGGGAGGTTTTCAGGATCACCATGAATTATGCCTCGATAGCCTTGAGGATAAGAGCTGTTGTCTGCTCTATAGTATCCTGTCCTTCTACTATTGAAAGCTTGCCCTGCTTCTCATAGTAATCCTTGAGAGGCTCGGTCTCCTTGTGATAGACCTCAAGACGAGCATTTACTGTATCGGGGTGGTCATCCTTACGCTGAACAAGGGTGCCTGCGCACTTGTCACATACGCCCTCTACCGCAGGCTTCTTATATTCCATGTGGTAGCTTGCGCCGCACTTCTCGCAAACACGGCGTCCGGACATTCTCTTAACGATAGCCTCGTCCTTGACCTCGATGTCGATGACCTTGTCAATTACGATGCCCATTTTGTCCAGAGCCTCGGCCTGAGGAATGGTTCTCGGGAAGCCGTCAAGAATGAAGCCGCCTTTGCAGTCATCCTTTGCAAGTCTCTCCTTGATGATGCCGATAACGACCTCATCGGGAACGAGCTGACCTGCTTCCATAAAGCTCTTTGCCTTAAGACCCATTTC
>ONFW01000236.1 GCA_900317215.1 uncultured Eubacteriales bacterium
GATATGCTGCGTGAGAATTCCGATGAGCCCGGAGCAGGCTACGACCGTCATTGCCGCGATCTGCCCGCAGAGGTAATTGAGGAAAATCTTAAAAACGGCGTTCCTTATGTTATAAGACAAAAAATGCCGCTTGAGGGTTCAACGACCTTTGAGGACGCAGTTTACGGCACAATCACCGTTGATAACAGCGAGCTGCAGGATCAGATACTTATAAAGGCGGACGGCTTCCCGACATATAATTTTGCAAACGTCATTGACGACCACACAATGAACATCACCCATGTTGTAAGAGGCAGCGAATATCTTTCCTCTACGCCAAAATATAATCTCCTTTATGAAGCGTTCGGGTGGGAGATCCCCGTTTATGTTCACCTCCCCCTTATTATGGGCAAAAACGATGACGGCTCAGTCTCAAAGCTGGCAAAGCGTCACGGAGCCACAAGCTTTGAGGATCTTGTTAAAAACGGCTTTCTGCCCGAGGCAATTATCAATTACATTGCTCTCTTAGGCTGGGCTCCCAAGGATAACAGGGAAATGTTCACACTTAGCGAGCTTGTCGAGAACTTCTCGATCGACGGGATAAGCAAGTCGCCTTCGGTATTCGACTACGATAAGCTTGAATGGTTCAACGGAGAATATATAAAGGCAATGACCGTTGAGCAGTTTGCACAGATCTGTGAGCCTTATTTCAGGAAGGCTCTTGGTGAAAAAAAGCTTGACAGCACAAAGCTGGCTTCCATTTTGCAGCAGAGAACAACAAGGCTGACGGATATTCCCGAGAAGATAGCCTTCTTTGCTGAACAGCCCGAGTATGACAAGGAGCTTTTTGTTAATAAAAAAAGCAAGACCAACCTTGAAAACGCTCCTTCTCTTCTACGGGAAGGCATTAATGCCCTTGAATCCCTTGAAACATGGGATCATGACAGCATACACGATTGTCTGATCGGGCTTGCTGAGACGCTGGGCGTTAAGAACGGCACCGCTATGTGGCCGGTAAGAATAGCCGCCTCGGGAATGACCGTCACACCGGGCGGAGCTGTCGAGATACTTGATATTTTAGGCAGAGAGGAATCGCTCGCAAGACTATATAAGGGTCTTGAAAAGCTTTCATAATTACTGTAATTGAAAGGAGAAAGAAAATGGCTGATGAGATAAAAAGTGCCGCCGCACCCTCCGCCGGCAGCTTCATTGCGGATTTTATAAAAGAGGATATTGCCGAGGGCGGCAAATATGAGGGAAAAACCGTGCATACCCGTTTTCCTCCCGAGCCAAATGGCTATCTCCACATAGGACACGCAAAGGCTGTTTGCGTAGATTTCGGCATGGCTGAGAAATTCGGCGGTATCTGCAACCTCCGCATGGACGATACCAACCCCACCAAGGAGGACGTTGAATATGTCGACGCTATCAAGGAGGATATATCGTGGCTCGGCTTTACATGGGGCGACAGATTCTTTTTCGCCTCAGAATACTTCGATCAGATGTATGAATATGCGGTCGAGCTTATCAAAAAAGGTCTTGCCTATGTCTGCGAGCTTACACCGGAGCAGATGAAAGCCAACAGAGGAGATCTTTCCAAGCCTGCCGTAAGTCCCTATCGTGACAGACCGATAGAGGAAAGCCTTGAGCTTTTTGAGCGAATGAAAAACGGAGAGTTTGAGGACGGAAAAATGACGCTCAGAGCAAAAATTGATCTTGCAAGCGGCAACTTCAATATGCGCGACCCCGTAATATACCGTATCAACCGCATACATCATCACAGAACAGGCGATAAATGGTGCATATATCCTATGTACGACTTTGCTCACCCGATAGAGGACGCTATCGAGGGGATCACACATTCTCTCTGTACTCTTGAATTTGAGGATCACAGACCTCTCTATGACTGGGTCATCAACAACACCTCAGTTCCTGCAGTACCCCGCCAGATAGAATTTGCAAGGCTTGGGATCAACAACACCGTAATGAGCAAGAGAAAGCTGCGCAAGCTCGTTGAGGACGGTTATGTAAACGGCTGGGACGATCCCCGTATGCCTACGCTCTGCGGTCTGAGAAGAAGGGGCTATACTCCCGCCTCAATTCGCAATTTCTGCGAACGGATCGGAGTTGCCAAAACAAACAGTGTTGTAGATTACGGATTTCTGGAGCATTGTCTCAGAGAGGATCTCAACCTTAACGCACAGCGTGTAATGGTCGTACTCGACCCGATAAAGCTTGTCATCACCAACTATCCCGAGGGTCAGACCGAGAGCTTTGAGATAGAGAATAATCCAAATAAGCCCGAGGACGGCAAGAGGACGATAACCTTCAGCCGCGAATGCTTTATTGAAAGAAGCGACTTTATCGAAGAAAAGGTCAAGGGCTATAACAGGCTGTACCCGGGCAATGAGGTTCGTCTGAAATCAGCTTATATTGTAAAATGTACCGGCTGCAAAAAGGATGAAAACGGCAATATCGTTGAGGTCTATGCGGAATACGACCCGCTTACAAGGGGCGGAGATACCCCCGACGGAAGAAAGGTAAGAGGCACTATTCATTGGGTAGACGCCAAAAACTATGTAGAGGCTGAGGTAAGACTCTACGACAACCTGTTTACCGACCCTGAGCCTGACACGGGGGACAAGGATTTTCTTGACTATATCAACCCCGACAGCCTTATTACACTGACCAACTGCAAAGCAGAGCGCATTCTTTCATCTGCCGACTCAGCATCGCGTTATCAGTTTATGCGCTTAGGCTACTTCTGTGCTGACAAGGACAGCACTCCCGAAAAGATGATATTCAATCGCAGTGTTTCTCTCAAAGACAGCTTCAATAAAAAATGATGTTTCCTTAAGACCTGACACAGAGGTCTGAGGCTTATCGGCAAAGCATCAGGCATGGCGTTCATACACACCATGCCTGATTTTTTATCTCAATTCTTTCTACATATCCCGTCAAACATCACAGCTTGCATACAGGTCAAGATCCCACGCAGGAATATGCGGATGCTGACGCATATA
>ONFW01000234.1 GCA_900317215.1 uncultured Eubacteriales bacterium
GCAGGAAACGAACAGTCGATAAATGATGAAAATGATCAGACGATAAAGATCAGCGAGACAGGGGAAACAAAGTCAGAGGAGCCTGCCTCCGAGCCGAGCAAAACAGAGGAGCCTGCCCCTGAGCCGAGCAAAACAGAGGAGCCTGCCTCCGAGCCGAGCAAAACAGAGGAGCCTGCCCCCGAGCCAAGCAAAACAGAGGAGCCTGCCCCCGAGCCGAGCAAAACAGAGGAGCCTGCCTCCGAGCCGGAGCAGAGTATTCCGAATGACGAAAAGCCTGCCGGTGACGATGCATATCTAACCAAAGAGTTTCTCTATGGGGGGGTTTTTCCAAAAGAAATAAAAGACGATATAGCCGCTAATAAAGATAGTGTAATAAAGTATTTAGCTGATAAACCAGATTTGTATGCTTACCGCTCAACCCAGCTATATTTAGAATATTATGATAATGTTGTGATTGGCTATCTGAAGCCTGATATAAGAAAGCTTCAAATTGATGAGCTTGTTGAATACCTAAAGGCTCACGGAGATAAAGAGTATTATCAGGCTAATCCTGTGTATGTAGAGCATTATGAGTGGTCCGGAGAAGATAGAGAAGATAGAAATATACGGAAAGAACAGAATAAAGAGATAAGAGAAAGAATGGAAAAGTTTGAAGAGGAGCTCAGGGCATGGCTTTATGAGCATCAGGCTATGCCGGACGCTTACGTAAGTGAAGATATGTATCAAAGTAGGATTTATTGGTGCGATGCCAACAGGATCGAGGATATGAGAGAGGAGATAGTTATAGATTACGATTATGAGAAGGGTCCGAAGATAACGTACTCCACCTACGATGACAACGGCACTTGTATCAACAGGGAGGTTGTGTATTACCCCTGCTACAACATTTACAGCTATTGATCTTTGCCTGAAATACAGGCTGACAGCAGCTAAAACAGGATAAAACAAGGCAGGCGGCTTAACTTGAACCGCCTGCTTTGTTTTGCGTTTTTTTTAGTTCACTATCCTGCCGTACATTTCGGGGCGCCTGTCACGGAAAAGCCCCCAGCTCATTCTCAGTTCATACGCCTCGTCAAGATCAAGCTCGGCGCTTATCACCGTCCGGCTTGTTCTGTCAGCTGAGGCGATAAGCTCCCCCGAGGCGTCTGTGATGAAGGACGAGCCGTAAAAGGTAAGAGACGAGCTTTGATTATTGTTTTCGGAGCAGGGCATGACCCTCTCCTCGCCGACACGGTTGGCAGCTATTACAGGAACGATGTTTGCCGCTGCATGACCCTGCATGCATCTTCTCCAGTGAGGCATGCTGTCAACGTCAAGTATCGGCTCAGAGCCTATCGCAGTGGGGTAGAGCAGCAGGTCTGCGCCCATAAGAGCCATGCACCTTGCCGCCTCAGGAAACCACTGATCCCAGCAGATTCCAACACCTATTCTGCCGAAGCGGGTGTCCCATACCTTGAAGCCGGTGTTGCCCGGTGTAAAATAGAACTTCTCCTGATAGAACTGGTCGTCCGGAATATGCGTTTTCCGGTATACACCTATCACAGTGCCGTCGGCGTCTATCATGGCGACGCTGTTGTAGGTGTTGTTGGCGTCCCTTTCAAAAAAGCTTACCGGTATTACAACGCCAAGCTCTCTTGCAACGACTGAAAATCTCTTTACCGCAAGATTCTCTCCGACTGCGGAGGCGAGCTTATAATAGCCGTAGTTCCTTTCCTGACAGAAGTATCTTGTTTCAAAAAGCTCCGGCAGAAGAATGACGTTTGCGCCCTCTGCGGCAGCCATTCTGACAAGATGCTCCGCGTTGAATATGTTATCCTCCACCTGACAGCTCATGGACATCTGAACTGCTGCTACCTTGACCTTTCTCATGTTCTTCTCTCCTTCTTATCTTAAATTCACCGAGGCAGGTATCTGCTGTGTTATGCAGTGAATGTTTCCCCCTCCGATGAGTATATCCCTTGCGTATACCCCGACTACCTTTCTTGTCGGGAAAAGCTTTGACAACAGCTCTATTGCTGCAGTGTCATTTTCGTCACCGAACTGCGGCACGATGACATGAGCATTAGAGATGTAAAAATTTGCATATGATGCGGCAAGTCTCTCTCCCGGTGTTCGTGTAGGCACGCCGTTCATATCGTCAAGACCGGCGCATTCCTCCTCTGTAATAGTGACAGGCTTGGGCAGCAGAAGCTTATGAACAGTTATTCTTCTGCCCCTTGCGTCCCTCACTCCCTCGAGATATTCAAGACAGCTCCTCGACATCTCATACTGAGGGTCGCTCTTGTCGTCTGTCCAGGAAAGAACTGCCTCTGCCGGAGCTGTAAAGGCGCAGATATTATCAACGTGCTCGTTGGTTTCATCGTTGTAAATACCCCTCGGCAGCCACAAGATCTTTTCCGCCCCGAGACATTGCAGCAGCTCGGACTCTATTTCGTCCTTTGTCATGTCAGGATTGCGTCCTGCACTGAGCAGACAGCTTTCGGTAGTCATTATTGTTCCCTCGCCGTCGCTGTGTATCGAGCCTCCCTCAAGAATAAAGCTTCTCTTGTCATAGGTGTCGACATCGAGCAGGTCGCATAGCTTGCGAGCCATTTTGTTATCCCTGTCCCACGGAAAATACAGACCGTCCGCAAGTCCTCCCCATGCATTGAAGCCCCAGTCAATGCCCCTGAGCTCCTTTCCGTTTGTCACAAAGGTCGGGGCAACATCTCTTGCCCATGAATCGTCAGATTCCATTTCGACTACACGGACATTATCTGGCAGCATAAAGCGGGCGCTGTCGTAGTCGTCATATCTCGCACAGACTATTACCTTTTCGCTCTGAGAGATTATCCCTATCACTTGTGCAAAGGCTTTCCTTGCGGCATAGGCTCCGTTCTGCCAGCTGTCGCGGCGGTGGGGAAAGATCATGATGCAGCCGTAGTGCTCCGAAAACTCCGCAGGCATGGAAAAACCGTCTGCTGCGGGTATTGAATTAAGTATCCTCATGTTATCTGTCCTTCTGTTTTATCAATTTCATAGATATTATATCACATGATCCGCGGTTTTTCTACATCTGACAGTCCGAAAAGACTTGAAAAAACAAAAATATGTAGTATAATAAAAACTGCGGAATAAACGGAGGGGATCAGATGAAGCGCTTTGATAATACTGAATTATTTTTTTCGGAGACTGATGCCGAGAGCTATAACGAGGAGATAGATATTATTCTCGGGGAAAAATACGGAGCTGTGAATGTTGTGGGCAGTCTTATAGAGAGCACTGCGCCGACATACAGCGAAAGAGCTCTTTCTCCTGAAATGCTGGAGAACGAGGACGAGATAAAGCAGGCAAACGAGCTTTTCAGACTTGCGGATAACGGCGCTTTGAAGCAGAGAGTGCAGCATTAAAAATTGAGCTTTATGACGGGTGTAGATCACCCGTTTATTTTTTTGTATTCGGATAGGTAAATTAAACAAAAAACTCATAAAAATACTTGCATTATATGTGAGCTTGTGCTATACTTGAAAGGTCGTCAGAATAGACGGCTATAAAAGCTTCTTTGAAAGGAAAAGAAATATGTATTGGGTCAACGAATCGGTTTTTTATCACATTTATCCCCTCGGCTTTACAGGGGCTCCACGGATCAACGACGGTAAGCTCGAGTATCGTCTTGACAAGGTGCTCGACTTCATTCCGCATTTTAAGGAAATGAACGTCAATGCAATATATTTTGGCCCCGTGTTCAGCTCGACAACACACGGATATGATACTAATGATTATTATAATATAGACAACCGTCTCGGAGATAACGAGAGCTTTGCAAGGATCTGCAAGACCCTGCATGAAAACGGGATAAAAGTCGTGCTTGACGGTGTATTCAATCATGTGGGCAGAGGCTTCTGGGCTTTCGAGGACGTGAGGAGGAATCTGCAGTCCTCGCCCTATTGCTCATGGTTCCGAAACCTGAATTTCGGGGGAAACAGCCCTTGGGGAGATCCGTTCTGGTATGAGGGCTGGGAGGGAAACTACGATCTTGTTAAGCTCGAGCTTCGTCACCCTGATGTAAAAAAGCATATCTTTGATGCGGTCGCAATGTGGATGGATAAGTTCGGGATAGACGGACTCAGACTGGACGTGGCTTATTGCATGGATCAGGATTTTCTGCGTGATCTGAAGCATTTCTGCAAGAGCCGCAACAGCAGCTTCTGGCTTATGGGAGAGATAATCCACGGCGACTATGCTCGTCTTGCTAATCCTGATCTGCTGGATTCCTGCACGAATTACGAGTGCTACAAGGGCATTTATTCCTCACATAACGACCACAACTATTTTGAGATCGCTCATTCACTCAACCGTCAGTTTGCAAATGGCGGAATATACCATAATATCTATACCTACAATTTTGTTGACAATCATGACGTAAACCGTCTCGCAAGCACAATAAGGGAGCCTGAGAATCTGAAAAACTGTTTCTCTACGCTGTATTTCATGCCCGGCGTGCCATCGGTATACTATGGGAGTGAATGGGGTATAAAGGGGCAGAAAAACCGCACGGAGCATGATTATCCTCTGCGCCCGTGTGTAAATGTAAGCGATATTGAGAAAAACGAGCTGTTCCGTCATATATGCAGGCTTGGCGCCGTCAGAAGAAAGTATAAGGCGCTGAAATACGGCAGCTTTATGAATATTGTAATAAAGAACGAGCAGCTTGTTTTCAGACGCAGGTTTGAGGATGAAACAGTATATATAGCTCTGAATCTCAGCGACGAGGACTATTCATTGGGCTTCAATACGGAAGGAGGCTCAAGTCTGTTTGATGTTTTTGACGGAAGGACAGTATATGACGTAAAGGGCGGACATGCGGAAATAAACATTCCTGCCAGAGGAACAAGAGTCCTTGTGCTGACCGACGGCGAAGCGCCTGAATATCCCGAGGGGGATGAAACAAGCCCGGCAGAAGCAACGAATGAAGTCCCCGAGATGACGGACTCGGTCTGTGAAGAAAGAAAGCCGCTGCCGCCGACAGGTGCTCCCGGAAGATACCGTCATTTCAAGGGCGGGGAGTATGAGTTTATCTGTCTTGCTAAGGACAGCGAGACATCAGAGGAGCTGGTCATCTATAAAGCTCTTTACGGCGACGGAGGCATCTGGGCAAGACCCTCAGCTATCTTCTATCAGTATGTAAACGTGGACGGCAAAGAGGTGCCGAGGTTTGAGAAGATAGATTGATGCACTGTGCGCGATCCGTCAGGATTTTTCTTGACAAAACCGAAGTATGATATTATAATGGATTGTAATAAAACCGATAAAAAGCTGTGAAGGAAATAAGATGCGCTGTTTTGTGCAAAGAGAGCCGCCGGTCGGTGTAAGGCGGTGACGGGCAGCGCGTGTATAGCTCGTTCCTGAGCTTTCCGTCTGAAGAAGAGTAAGGCGGAACGGAGGGCACCGTTAAATGCCGGAGCCTTGTCTGAGGCTTGCTGAGGGATGCAATGCGTCTGAAAATGGGTGGTACCGCGAGCTTATGCCCGCCCCATGGTCACTTTGTGATCGGGGCGGCTTTTTTATTGGTAAAGCAAAACAGGAGGTAATTATTATGGAAAAAGGTTTTAAAAAGTATGTTCCGTTTCAGCAGATCAAAATGGAAAAAAGAGAATGGCCCGACAATACGATAACCAAGGCGCCTGTATGGTGTTCAGTTGATCTTCGTGACGGTAATCAGGCTCTCGTTGATCCGATGAATCTCGAGCAGAAGCTGGAGTTCTTCCATGCACTGTGCGATATGGGCTTCAAGGAGATAGAGATAGGCTTTCCGTCTGCATCGGAGACGGAGTATGAGATATGCCGCGAGCTTATCGAGGGCGGACATATCCCCGATGATGTTACTATTCAAGTGCTTGTTCAGGCAAGAGAGCATCTCATCAGAAAAACCTTTGAGGCTGTCAAGGGCGCTAAAAATGTAATTGTTCATTTCTATAACTCAACGTCCACTCTCCAGCGCAAGGTGGTTTTCCATAAGGATATGGACGGTATTATCGATATAGCGGTTGAGGGCGCAAAGCTCATCAAGGAGCTGATAAATGGCTATGAGGGCGAAACGAAATTCCGAATAGAGTATTCTCCGGAGAGCTTTTCGGGTACAGAGGTGGATAATTCCGTCAGGATATGTCAGGCTGTTATGGACGTTTTTGAGCCGACTCCGGAGGAGCCGATAATACTCAATCTTCCCAATACCGTTGAGATGTGTACTCCGAATACCTATGCCGATCAGATCGAGTATTTCATAAAGCATCTGAGGAACAGAGAATCTGCGATCATCAGCCTGCACCCGCATAACGACAGAGGTACGGGCGTTGCCTGCGCTGAGCTTGCTCTGCTTGCTGGTGCGGACAGAATAGAGGGAACCTTGTTCGGCAACGGCGAGAGAACAGGTAATCTCGATATCGTAACCGTGGGTCTGAATATGTATACCCAAGGGGTGGATCCGAAGCTTGACTTCAGCAATCTGCCCAAGTATCGTGAAATATATGAGAGATGTACTAATATGAAGATAGGAGAGCGTCAGCCCTATGTCGGTGATCTCGTTTTTACTGCCTTCTCAGGTTCTCATCAGGACGCTATCAACAAGGGACTGAACTATGCCAAGGAGCATAACAGCGAAAAATGGGAAATACCCTATCTGCCCATAGATCCCGCTGACGTTGGCAGGCAGTACGAGCCTATCATACGCATCAACTCACAGTCCGGCAAGGGAGGAGCCGCTTTTATAATGCAAAACGTATTCGGCTATGATCTTCCCAAGGCTATGCACCCGGAATTCGGTGCCCTTGTTAAGGCTGAATGTGACAGACTTGGCAGGGAGCTTTCTCCGCAGGAGCTTATGGATGTATTCAACAGGAGCTATATCGACATTGAGCAGAAGCTCTGGCTTGTCAGACACGTTATCACCAATATCGACCACGAAAAGGCTACCTTCAAGGGAACTGTTCATCTTGTAAAGGAGAACAGGGATGTTGAGATATTCGGAGAGGGCAACGGGCCTATAGACGCCTTTTTCAAGGCTCTCAAAACGATAGGGGTCACGGGCTTCGATTTCCTTTCATACAGGGAGGGCTCAATCTCGCAGGGCTCGGATTCAAAGGCTATATCCTTTATTCAGCTCGGTACGCCCGACGGACGCAAGATCTTCGGGGTGGGGATATCACACGGCATATTCAAGGCTTCAGTAAGAGGCATTCTCAGTGCAATAAACCGTTCGGGCGTAGAACTTAACTTTACCGTATAAATTCCATAACATGGCTGCCGCACTTTCGGGTATGGCAGCCTTTTCTCATAGAAGAACGACCGCAGCGCTTAAAAGCGCAGGGTTATTTACGGGCATGAAAAAGGCTGCCGCACCAAAGGGTACAGCAGCTTTGACATTGTTATATACTGTTATGAGAAAATAGAGGAAACGGGCTTGTCCTCATATATCCTTTCAATAGCCTCGGCAAAAACGGGAGCTACAGGGAGGATCGTGAACTTGTCAAGAGCCCTTTCGCCGACTACGGGAATAGTATCGAGCAGAATGACCTCCTTGATAACGCTGTTCTTAAGACGCTCGATAGCGGGTCCTGAGAGGACAGCATGCGTTGCGCCTGCATAGACCTCGGTAGCGCCGCCTCTCTCAACACAAGCCTGAGCAGCGTTGCAGAGAGTACCTGCGGTATCGATCATATCGTCAACAAGAATGACCTTCTTGCCCTTGACCTCGCCGATGATGTTCATGACCTCGGATACATTGGGCTTGGGACGGCGCTTGTCGATGATAGCTATTGAGCAGCCGAGACGGGTGGCAAAATTTCTTGCCCTTGTTACGGAGCCGAGATCGGGGGAAACTACTACATAATCATCGGGTGCATCGCCGATCTTTTTCTTGAAGTAATCAGCAAGGATAGGAGCGCCTACAAGGTGATCCACGGGAATGTTGAAGAAGCCCTGGATCTGGTTTGCGTGAAGATCCATAGTGAGAACACGGTCTGCTCCTGCAGTGGTGATCAGGTCTGCCACAAGCTTGGCTGAGATCGGGTCTCTTGCCTTGGCCTTTCTGTCCTGACGAGCATAGCCGAAATAAGGAATAACGGCTGTAATGCTTGCTGCGGAAGCACGCTTCATAGCGTCGATCATGATGAGAAGCTCCATGAGGTTGTCATTGACAGGAGCGCAGGTTGACTGAACGATAAAGCACTCGGAGCCTCTGACTGATTCGTGAAGAGAAACAGCGATCTCTCCGTCGCTGAAGCATTTTACCTCGGACTTTCCCACAGGAATACCGAGACAGGCAGCTATCTGCTGTGCTACCGGTATGTTGGAATTGCAGGTAAAGATCTTTATGTACTTGCCGTGAAAATTCATTTGACTCGTCTCCCCCAAAAATATAAATGTTGAAAATTGGTGCCGGTTTCTTTTTCACTCAATCTTATTCTAATACGATTTTGTCGAAAAATCAAGTTTTTCGGCGCTTATGATAGCTTCAAGGATAATAATTGTATCAATAATGGAAAAAAGCTGAATAATCATCAAATTATGATTTATTATGCACAAAGGGCGGAGCAGGAGCGAAACAGACATTATCTGCCTGCGTCCTGTTCCGCTGTACCGTTTAAAAATCCGTGTCGGGATCTGTTCTTTCGGTCATAGTGTATGAGGGCTCAATTAGAGTGGCATCGGGTATCGTTTTATCTTTAAGCACAACTCCCGGCCCTATCCTGCACCATGAGCCTATCTTGCAGCTGCCGATGAGCACGGTAGAGGGAAGTATCACGGTATTCTGACCTATCTCAACATCAGTGCCGATGATTACTCCGTCTGTACACGGAATGACAGCGCCGTTCTTCATGTGGCGTTCAAGAACTCTTTTTCTTGCTATCTCGTTGAGCTGAGAAAGCTGTATGCCGTCATTTGCGCCGAGAACAGCCGCATAATCGCTGCTCCTGCAGACGAGAACCTTTTCTCCGCTTTTCTGTATCAGCTCAATCGTATCTGTGAGATAATACTCTCCGGTGAGCGGACTTTTCTTGAGCCTGCCGAGGGCGTCGATGAGTGTTTTTGTGTCGAAGCAGTATACTCCCGAGTTTATCTCCTTTATCCTTCTTGTTTCTTCATCGGCTTCCTTTTCTTCTACTATAGCCTTAAGCGATATCCCGTCATCCATGCGGACTATTCTTCCATAGCCGAAGGGATCGTCAGTTTCGGCGCTGAGAACGGTGCATACGCTGTTCTCGCCTGTTTTAAGGACCTCCTTTATCGTTTCGGAGCTGACAAAGGGCGCATCGCCGTTGAGTATCAGCACCTTGCTATCGAGATGCTTTTTCAGAAAATCCATAGTCATCATAACAGCATGACCTGTTCCGAGTCTTTCAGCCTGATATGCCGTTTCGACTTTGAAGGGCTGTATGCTGAGATACTTCTCAATATAGTTTTTCCTGCTGCCCAGAACTATGCAGATATCCTCGATACCCGCATCAAGAACCGCATCTATGACCCATTGAAGCATGGGCTTGAACAGCACCTCCGAAAGTACCTTCGGCAGCGGTGATCTCATTCTTTTTCCTTCGCCGCCTGCAAGAATAACGGCGCAAGTCTTGTTGTTCATGTTACTTCTCTCCTTTAATATAGCGTTTGCCTATATCATATTATCATATCTTCCAAACAATTACAATAACCGACGCTGGTGCCCTCAGCTATCCACGATCTGTACTCCTTGCGTCAGATTGCTGCCGCAGGGGAGAGCCTTCCTGCCCGAGAGAGCGTAGAGATCGTCACAGCGACATTCAAGAGAGAAAAGCCTTTTTCCCTCGTCTGACAGCGGCGGAAGCTTTGAGGGTGTTGAAATGATCGGCAGGGAGGAATGTGTCTTCAGCTCGTGGAGCGCCTCCTTACCTCGTTTATTAAAGCCGAGTATCCTGATATACTGCGGCTTTATGGAGCAGTCATCTGCCGTGATCCCTAAAAAAGCATGCATGAGACAGCGCCTGAGCCTTGCCATAGTGTAACGCTTGGATTTTGCTCCTTGCAGTATCCCTTCAACAGAGCATTCGCTCCGTATGGCTTTGTACAGTCTGTTCTCAAGCCCCTCGCTCATATCCGGCAGGTGAGAAAGCTCCTCCACATTCATGGTTCTGAGCCGGCAAAGCATCGCATTCTCTATAACGCTGAGTCTGCTCCGATGTACGGGGGCTTTGTCATATCCGGCAAAAAGGAAGGCGGCAGCTTCGGGAAGAAGGGGAGTTACATCTCCGCCGGAGATGAAAACCTCACGGATATAAGAGGCGCTGACAAAGCCCTGAGAGGTGTTACGGCTGTCGTGTGCGGCGCCTGATCTCTTTACGGTACGGGGAGTTATCCTGCTGCCCGAGCGGATAAGAGCCTTAAGATATTCTGTGCCGAGAATATTGTTAGGCGACCTGAGAATGTCGGCCGTCTCATTTCCGAAAACGCTCCGCACGGCTTTTTCCCTTGCAAGGGCAAAGGTCATGCCTTCACTCATAAGCCTTTTTATCTCTCCTGATATCCTGCTGTCATCTGCTGCAAGGGCTGCGTTTTTTATCATGGATATATCGCCGCATTCACTGCCGAAGAAAATGCTGTCAACGATACCGCAGGCGTCAAGAAGAAATACTCCTCCGTAAGCAAAGCCTTCTGCGCCCGAGCATGCAAATGTCACGGGAAGCTCTATGACGATGTCTGCACCGCAGAGCAGCGCCGCTTTTGTTCTTATATGCTTGTCAAAAAGAGCAGGCTCTCCTCTCTGGGTAAAGCTCCCGCTCATGCAGGCAATTATACAGTCGGCTCCCTGCTGCCTGATCGTATCAAGAAGGTATTTATGCCCCCTGTGCAGAGGGTCGAATTCGCAGATTAGAGATGAAACGTTCATGTTACTGAAATAAGCCGGATATCAGAAGACCCACCGATACGTCCTGATGCGTCGGTTTTTAAATGGCGCCTTTCCGAGACTGGCATAAGCTCCTTGTCAGAATTGCAGAAATGTATAAAAAAATATTGATTTCATTCGCCTTTTGTATTATATTATATATATCTGAAGCTTGATTTGCAATAAATCAGACAAAAAAAACGGGAGGATAAATATTATGAAAATTCTTGTCATCAATGCGGGCAGCTCATCAATGAAGTATCAGCTCATTGATATGACTGATGAGAGCGTGCTTGCAAAAGGAAATTGTGAGAGAATAGGCATTGACGGTCACTTTAAGCACAGCACAGGCGACGGCAGGGTATATGAGACAGATGTCACCATGAATAACCATACCGAGGCATTCATTCAGATAAAGAATGCTCTTGTAAGTGAGGAATACGGTGTTATCAAGTCGCTCGATGAGGTATCTGCCATAGGACACAGAGTCGTTCAGGGCGGTTCGCTTTTCAGTGAATCCGTTATCGTTACGGAGGACGTTATCAAGGGCATAGAGAGTCTTATTCCCCTTGCTCCTCTTCATAATGCCGCCCATGTACAGGGCATAAGGGCGTGCCTTGAGGTATTCGGCGAGAATGTTCCCGAGGTAGTTGTATTCGATACTGCTTTCCATTCAACAATGCCGGAAAAAGCGTTTATCTATCCTGTTCCTTATGAATACTATGAGAAGTACGCTGTTCGCCGCTACGGCTTCCACGGCACATCTCACAGATATGTTTCACACCGCTGCGCCGAGCTTATGGGCAAGGATATCAAGGATATCAAGATGATCACCTGTCACCTTGGCAACGGCTCGTCCATAACGGCGATCAAGGACGGCAAGGTCGTTGATACAAGCATGGGACTCACCCCTCTCGACGGTATCATGATGGGTACAAGAACAGGCTCCCTCGATCCCTCTGTAGTCACCTTTATAGCTGAGCAGGAGCATCTTTCCGCCGAGGAAATGGATACTCTGCTCAACAAGAAGTCGGGCTTCCTCGGCGTTTCGGGCGTATCCTCTGACGACCGTGATGTTACCTCAGCAGCAGAGTCCGGCAATGCAAGAGCTAAGCTCGCAATAGATATACTTGAATATGATATACTTAAGTACATCGGCAGCTACACTGCTGTTCTGGGCGGCGTTGACGCTATCGTGTTTACTGCGGGCATAGGCGAGAACCAGTGCTCTCACCGCAGCAGCGTTTGCCACGCTCTTGAATTCATGGGCGTTAAGATAGACGACGAGCTCAACGAAAAGATGATAAGAGGCAAGGAGGGTAAAATCTCCAAGCCCGACAGCACCGTTGATGTTTTCGTTATTCCCACAAACGAGGAGCTTGTTATTGCAAGAGATACCATGGCTCTTGTAACGAAATAATAAACCGGAAAAATAAAACGGCTGAGGCACTGTTTTAATGCAGTA
>ONFW01000233.1 GCA_900317215.1 uncultured Eubacteriales bacterium
GCCGAGCATAAGTTTGATATAATAGGCTTATCCATGATACCTTTGACCATTACAGCCTTTTATATTATCCTGCTGATAATGCTGTAATCACATTGCAATGAGCCCGCCGCCCCCGAGAGTCCGACCGTGCCTGCAGGCTGACTTGCAGCCTTTATTTTTTTGCTGATAATGCCCTGCGATCACATTGAAACTATATCGTCCTCAACGAGAAGCCTTACTCCGTTGTCAGTAAGTATCCTCTCAGCCGCCTCGTTGTCCGCAACACGGAGAACAACTGATGCGTATTTCTTTGATACGGTGATGAATGCATACATATACTCAATGTTGATGCTGTGCCTTGCAAGAATGTTTACTATCTTTGCCAGTGAGCCCGGCTCATCGGGGATAGACACGCCTACGACCTGGGTAATGGAAACAAAACAGCCTGAGGATTCAAGAGCTTCCTTGGCTTTCTCGGGATCGGTGACGATAAGCCTGAATATTCCGAAATCCTGAGTGTCGGCAACGCTGAGCGCACGGATATCTATGCCTGCATTGGCTATGGAATCCGTAATAGTCACCAGCTTGCCCTCCTTGTTCTCAACAAAAATGGAAATTTGCTTGATTGCCATGGTTTGTTCCTCCTTTGATGTATTTTAATGTCCGTCAGACATTTATGCCGAGCCTTTTGCGCTTATCAACAATCCTTACCGCCTTGCCCTCGGAGCGCTCTATGCTCTTGGGAGCAACAAGGTGTATTTTCGGATTTATGCCGAGCATGGTCTTCATTGCGCCCTGCAGAGCCTTTTCCTTATTTGTTATGTTGATCGGGATATCGGAGAAGTCATCCTCCTTCATCTCTACGTTTATATCAAAGGTGTCGGTATTGTTTACACGGTCAACGATGATCTGATAGTTCGGAGCATAACCGCTGTTAAGAAGAACAGCCTCAATCTGGCTCGGGAACACGTTTACGCCCCTGATGATCATCATGTCGTCCGAACGTCCGAGAGGCTTCGTCATTCTGATAAAGGTTCGTCCGCAGGAACATTTTTCCCTTGAAAGTATGCAGATATCCCTTGTGCGGTAGCGCAGCAGAGGGAACGCCTCCTTGTCAAGAGATGTGAAAACGAGTTCACCCTTTTCTCCAACGGGGAGCACCTCGCCCGTTTCGGGGTTGATGACCTCGGCTATAAAGTGATCCTCATTGATATGCATTCCTCGCTGCTCCTCACATTCAAAGGCAACGCCCGGGCCGCTCAGCTCGGTAAGTCCATATATATCATAAGCCTTTATGCCGAGATTATTCTCGATATCACGGCGCATTTCCTCCGTCCAGGGCTCAGCTCCGAAAATACCGATGCGAAGCTTATTATCCTCGGGCTTATAGCCCTTTTCCTTGAGAGTCTCGCCGATGTAGGCAGCGTATGAGGGTGTGCAGCAGAGTATTGTGGACTCAAGATCCATCATAAACTGTATCTGTCTTTCGGTATTTCCGCTGGACATAGGCAAAGTAAGGCTGCCAAGCTTATGCGAGCCGCCGTGCAGACCTGCGCCTCCGGTGAACAGGCCGTAGCCGTAACACACCTGACAGACGTCGTCCTCATTTCCGCCTGCGGCTACAAGAGCTCTCGCGCAGCAGTCCTCCCATAGGTCAACGTCATGCTGCGTGTAAAAGGCTACGACACGCTTTCCTGTGGTTCCCGAGGTAGACTGGATCCTGACACATTCCGTCTTTGGTGCAGCAAGAAGTCCGCAGGGATAAGCCTCGCGCAGATCATCCTTTTTCAGGAAGGGGAGCTTGTGAAGGTCATCAACACCCTTTATATCCTCGGGCTTGACTCCCTTTTTGTCCATGAGATCGCGGTAGTATTTTACATTCTCATAAACACGCTTTACCTGTCTTACGAGCTTCTCGTCCTGGAGCTTTTTCAGCTCGTCAAGAGGCATAGTCTCATATTCAGGCTGGAAATATCTCTTCTCCATATATTATATCACACCTTTATCAAAAATTAAACTCTTTCTTTTTCCTTATGCGTGACCGCACCAAGCTTTTTTGCTCTGCCGGGCGGGCGGACGCTGACAAAACCCATTGCGTCTGAACACAGGAGCGGCAGCTTGCCGCCGGTCAATTATTGTAGCCCAGACTGAACGCCTTTTTGTTTATCTCAATGAAATTCGGTTTTACGCATTTTTCGATAGCCTTCTCCCACTTTTCATAAGGGATATCGAAATACTTTGCAAGCCTGCCCATCAGCACGATATTGCACGCCTTTGCCGAGCCTGCCTGTGATGCAAGTGAAAGAGCGTCGATATCGTCAACATGAACTCCGAGAGTCTTCATCTCCTCCAGCACGCCTGCAGGATATTCCGCATTGCCTATTATAACCGGCATGGGGTCGATCTGCTGAGTGTTCACTATCACAGTGCCGCCCTTTTTCAGATTTCTGATATATCTTGCTGCCTCGAGCTTTTCAAAGCTGACGATAAAATCAGCCTCGCCCTCGTCTATTACAGGCGAATACACCTTATCTCCAAATCTTACATAGGTAACAACGGAACCGCCTCTCTGGCTCATTCCGTGTACCTCGCTTACCTTTACGTCATAGCCCTCGTCAACAAGAAGTCTGCCCAGAAGCTTTGAAGCAAGCAGTGAGCCCTGACCGCCTACGCCGACTATCATAATATTTTTTGTCTGCATACTTATTCACCCTCACTTTCAAAAGCGTCAAAGGGACAAAGACCTGCGCAGACTCCGCAGCCTATGCAAAGAGTGTTGTCCACCACGGCATGACCGTCTCTGAATGAGATAGCGGGACAGCCGAACTTCATGCAGCGCCTGCAGCCTCTGCATTTTTCCGTATTAACGCTGAGCGGCTTTTTAGGCTTGACATATTTCAGAAGAACACAGGGTCTGCGTGAGATGATGACCGACGGCTCGTTCTTTGCGAGCTCCTCCTTTACAACTCTCTCGCACTGCTCAAGATCGTAGGGATCTACAACTCTGACACTGTTGATGCCCACTGAACGGCAAAGGCTCTCAAGATCGACCTTTCCCGCAGGGTCGCCCTTGATATTATAACCGGTGGTGGGGTTCTGCTGATGACCCGTCATGCCTGTTATTGAGTTATCAAGGATAATCACCGTAGAATTTGAGCCATTGTAGGCTATATTGATAAGTCCGGTAACACCGGAATGCATAAAGGTGGAGTCACCTATAACGCAGACGGTCCTGTTCTCGGTCTCACTTCCGCCGGCCTTGTTGTAGCC
>ONFW01000227.1 GCA_900317215.1 uncultured Eubacteriales bacterium
CATTACAGTTCCGAAATCCTCAGGTGCTGTGTATACCTCATAAACATCTGCGGATTCAGATGAGAAATCCTCAGCTCCCGCCTCAAGAGCGTCCTCCATTAGCTTATCCTCGTCATTGTCCTCTTTTTCGATGACTAAAAGTCCCTTTTGTGTGAACATGAACGAGACACAGCCCTGTGTGCCGAGATTTCCGCCGTATTTATCGAAAAAGTGACGGATATCTCCTGCCGTGCGGTTTCTGTTGTCGGTGAGAGTCTCAACGATAACAGCGATACCGCAGGGTCCGTATCCCTCATAGGTGATAGACTCATAGTTGCTGCCGTCTGCGCTGCCCGCAGCCTTTTTGATAATACGCTCAATATTCTCGTTCGGAACATTGTTAGCCTTTGCCTTTGCTATGCATTCACGGAGCTTTGAGTTTGAGGACGGGTCTGCTCCGCCTCCCTCTCTGACAGCCACGGCAAGCTCTCTGCCGATCTTTGTGAATACCTTTGCTCTTGCGCCGTCGGTCTTTTCCTTTTTGCGCTTGATAGTACTCCATTTAGAATGTCCTGACATCTCTTTATTCCTCCTGATACAGATATATTCTATTAATCTCCGGCCTTATGAAGGGTTCCAAGGCTCGCCTTCACAAATTCCCTGAAAAGCGGGTGTGCATGATTGGGACGGCTCTTGAACTCGGGGTGATACTGTACTCCGATGAAGAAGCGGTTTGTGGGTATCTCAACAGCCTCAACAAGCATTCCGTTGGGTGAAGTACCTGTGACCGCCATTCCTTTTTCCTCAAACAGTGAGCGGAACTCGTTGTTGAACTCATAGCGGTGACGGTGACGTTCCTTTATCTCCCCTACTCCATAGGCTTTGTCCATTATCGTATTCTTTTTTATCTTACACGGATAAGCTCCGAGACGCATTGTGCCCCCCATATCCACAACGCCCCTCTGGTCGGGCATAAGGTCTATCACCTTATGCATACTCTCAGGTGCAAGCTCTCCCGAGTTTGCGTCCTTGAAGCCCAGAACATTCCTTGCAAATTCGATAACGGCAGTCTGCATTCCCAGACAAATACCGAGATACGGGATATCATGCTCTCTTGCATATTTTGCGGCAATGATCTTGCCCTCAACACCCCTGTTTCCGAAGCCGCCGGGAACAAGTATGCCGTCTGCATTACCCAGAAGCTCGTCTACAGTATATTCCGTGATAAGCTCGGTGTCGACCCATTCTATCTCTACAAAGGCGCTGTTTTCATAACCAGCATGATGCAGCGCCTCCGCCACGGAAAGATAAGCGTCATGAAGCTGAACATACTTTCCGCAGAGGGCTATCCTGACCTCCTTGTCGCGGGAATTGATCCTGTCAAGCATCTCCTGCCATTCAGTCATATCGGGCTTGGGCGCATCTATTTTCAACTCACGGCAAACAATATCGCTGAAATTAGCCTTTTCAAGCATAAGCGGTGCCTGATAGAGCACAGGGATAGTCATGTTCTCGATAACACAGTCGGGCTTGACATTGCAGAACATGGCGATCTTTTTGAATATACTCGGGTCAAGAGGCTCATCGCAACGGAGCACCATTATATCGGGGTTGATGCCGAGGGATCTGAGCTCCTTTGCCGAATGCTGGGCGGGCTTGGACTTATGCTCCTCGCTGCCCTTAATGTATGGTACAAGACAGACATGGATAAACAGACTGTTCTCCCTGCCCACCTCTACAGACACCTGACGGATAGCCTCGAGAAAGGGCTGGCTTTCGATATCGCCGACGGTCCCGCCTATCTCGGTTATGACTATATCAGCATCGGAATCCTTGCCTACGGCGTAAATAAAGGATTTTATCTCATTCGTTATATGCGGTATAACCTGCACAGTCTCGCCAAGGTAGTCACCGTGGCGCTCCTTCTCGAGAACATTGGAGTATACCTTTCCTGTAGTCAGGTTTGAGAACTTGTTGAGGTTCTCGTCAATAAAGCGCTCATAGTGACCGAGATCGAGATCTGTCTCTGCACCGTCCTCTGTCACATATACCTCGCCATGCTGGTAAGGGCTCATTGTGCCGGGATCCACATTTATGTAAGGATCGAGCTTCTGTGAAGCCACCTTGAGCCCTCTTGCCTTGAGAAGTCTGCCAAGAGATGCCGCAGTTATTCCCTTGCCGAGACCGGATACAACGCCGCCTGTCACAAAGATATACTTTGTCGTCATAATTCGATCTCTCCTTCAAACACATTTTCGGCACGACCGGTGAGATATACGGTATCGTCAGTATACTTAATGATGAGGCTGCCGCCCTTAAGCTTGACGGTGATGGGCTCATTCTTGCGGCAAAGCCCGTTTTCGACTGCCGCCACTGCTACCGCACAGGCGCCTGTACCGCAAGCCCATGTTTCGCCGCTGCCTCTCTCCCATACACGCATCTCAATTGTATGATCGTCTATTACCTTAACAAATTCGGCATTCACTCTCTCAGGGAAAAGCTCACTGTTCTCAAAGAGCGGACCTATCCTCTCAAGATCTATCTTGTCAACATTATTGCAGAAAACAACGCTGTGGGGATTGCCCATTGATACACAGGTGATGTTATATTTCTCTCCGCCAATCATAACAGGCTCATTTATTACCTTCGGCTTGTTGATCGCAACAGGTATCTCGGACGAAGCAAGCACTGCCTTGCCCATGTCTACCCTGAGCACGTCTACCTCGCCGTCATGACGATAAGCCTTGAGCGTCTTTATGCCGCTGAGAGTCTCTATCGTGACCTTATCTCCCTGCACCATGTTATGGTCAAAGAGGTATTTGCCCACACAGCGGATACCGTTGCCGCACATCTTGCCCTCGCTGCCGTCAAGGTTGAACATTCTCATCTTGGCGTCTGCAACATCAGAGGGGCAGATGAGGATAACGCCGTCGCCGCCGATGCCGTAGCGTCTGTCTGCAAAGCGCACGCTGAGTCCCTCGGGATTGTTTATCTTCTGCTCGAAGCAGTTGAAATAGATGTAGTCGTTTCCGCAGCCCTGCATCTTGGTGAATCTGAGCTTCATCTTTGTTGTTCTCATATTGTTGATATCAACAAGCTCGGTGCTGTATTCGGAATACTTGCTCTTGAGCGAATCCGCAAGAGCGCTTGCTGTGTCTATGGAGGTGAGACAGGGGATATTTCTTTCAACCGTCTTTCTTCTTATCTTTACTGAATCGCGGGTCGGTATCCTGCCCTTTGAGGAGGTTGAGATAACATAGTTTATCTTGCCGCTCTCAATGAGGGTGAGAGTGTTTTCCTTGTCATTCTCGTGTATCTTATCTACCTCAATAACGTCAAGTCCGTAATTTCTCAAGGTCCGAGCGGTACCCTTTGTTGCATAGAGGGTAAAGCCAAGCTCATTGTATTTCTTTGCAACATCGCCTATCTCGTTCTTGTCCGGGTTCCTTACAGTAATAAATACTCCGCCGTGCTTTTTCATCTTGTAGCCTGCGGCAATGAGTCCCTTGTAGAGAGCCTCCTCAAGCGTATTCGCAATTCCGAGCACCTCGCCGGTCGACTTCATCTCGGGACCGAGCTGATTATCGACATTTATGAGCTTTTCAAAGGAGAATACCGGCACCTTTACTGCAACATAGGGAGAACGCCTGTAGAGTCCCGTGCCATAGCCCATATCCGCAAGCTTTTCACCGAGCATAGCCCTTGTTGCAAGGTCTACCATAGGAACGCCTGTAACCTTGCTGATATAGGGAATAGTTCTTGACGAACGGGGGTTGACCTCAATGACGTAAAGCTTGTCTTCATAGATAAGATACTGTATATTTACAAGACCCTGTGTTTTGAGTGAAACAGCAAGATTCTTTGATGTGGTAATGATATTCTGGGTCATCTCATCGCTGATGTTCCATGCGGGATATACCGCTATGGAGTCACCTGAGTGTATGCCTGCACGCTCAACGTGCTGCATTATACCGGGAATAAGAATATCCTCGCCATCGCAGATAGCATCGACCTCAAGCTCCGTGCCTGAGAGATACTTGTCTATGAGTATCGGATTCTCGATGTCCTGAGCAAGAATGATAGCCATGTATTCCTTTATATCAGCCTCGTTGAAGGCGATTATCATATTCTGTCCGCCGAGAACATAGGACGGACGCATAAGCACCGGATAGCCTATCCTTTCGGCAACCTCAAGAGCCTCCTCAGTGGTCATTACCGTAAAGCCCTCAGGACGCTTTACGTTATGCTGTTCAAGAAGCTCGTCAAAGCGTTCTCTGTCCTCAGCCATATCTATGCTGTCGGCGGAGGTTCCTAAAATATTTACTCCGCTCTCACTGAGGAACTTTGTCAGCTTGATAGCGGTCTGTCCGCCAAAGGCCACAACGACGCCGTAGGGCTTCTCGGTCTTGATTATGCCCATTACGTCCTCATTTGTGAGAGGCTCAAAGTAAAGCCTGTCTGCAGTGTCGAAATCGGTGGACACCGTCTCGGGGTTATTGTTAACTATAACTACATCGAAGCCCGCCTTTTTGAGAGCCCATACACAGTGTACCGACGCATAGTCGAACTCTATGCCCTGACCGATGCGGATAGGACCAGAGCCAAATACGATAATGGTCTGGTTATTCGAGTTTTTCTCCTTTATAAAGCTGTCAGCCTCGTTGTCACTGTCAAATGTAGAATAGAAGTAGGGAGTCTCGGCGGCAAACTCTGCGGCGCAGGTATCGACCATTTTATATACGGGTACCATTGGCTCCTTTATTTTCTGTCCCGAAAGCTTTTCGATAGTTCTGTCAAGGAAGCCCATGAGCTTAGCCTTGCGGTAAAGCTCATCTGTAAGCTCCTCTTCCTTAAGAGCGTTCTCGCATTTCACAAGGTTAAGGAACTTATAAAGGAACCACTCGTCTATCATTGTGATAGCATGGATCTCGTCAACACTTATGCCCTTTTTAAGAGCCTCATATACGCAGAATATCCTTTCGTCATCGCATACGCTGAGTCTTTCATGCAGCTCCTCAATGCTCATCGCCTCAAACTTTGGTGATGACAGTGTATCGTGGCGTATCTCCGCTCCTCTGACCGCCTTCATCATAGCCTGCTCAAAGGAGGTAGCTATGGACATTACCTCGCCCGTAGCCTTCATCTGGGTACCGAGAGTCCTCTTTGCATATACGAATTTATCGAAGGGCCACTTCGGGAACTTTACTACGACATAGTCGATAGCAGGCTCAAAGCAGGCGTATGTACTGCCTGTTACCGCATTCTTTATCTCGTTGAGGGTATAGCCTATCGCAAGCTTTGCTGCGACCTTTGCTATGGGGTAGCCTGTCGCCTTTGAAGCAAGCGCCGAGGAACGTGATACACGGGGATTTACCTCGATAACGGCGTATTTGAAGCTCTCCGGCTCAAGAGCAAACTGAACATTGCAGCCGCCGTCCACTCCAAGAGCATGAACTATGCTGAGAGCTGCCGAACGGAGCATCTGATATTCCTTGTCTGCAAGGGTAACGGCAGGGGCTATAACTATGCTGTCGCCCGTATGAACGCCTACGGGATCCACATTCTCCATGGAGCAGACAGTTATCGCATTGCCCATTCTGTCGCGCACCACCTCGAACTCTATCTCCTTCCAGCCTGCGATACACTTTTCAACAAGCACCTGTGTTATAGGTGAAAGAGCAAGTCCGTTTGAGGTTATCTCTCTTAGCTCATCCTCATTGTTTACAATGCCGCCGCCTGTACCGCCAAGGGTAAAAGCAGGACGGATTATTACGGGATAGCCTATCTCATTTGCAAACTCTATTGCAGATGGAACGTCGTTTACCACTGTGGAGGGGATGCAGGGCTGACCAATGGACTCCATGGTGTCCTTGAACATCTGTCTGTCCTCAGCCTTGTCTATGGTTTCAGGGTTTGCCCCTAAAAGCTTTACGTTATGCTTTTTCAGGAAGCCCTCCTTTGCAAGCTGCATAGAAAGCGTAAGCCCTGTCTGTCCGCCGAGGGTGGAAAGGAGTGAATCAGGCTGTTCCTTCTTTATGATCCTTTTAACGGTCTCAAGGGTAAGAGGCTCAATATACACCTTATCAGCCATAGCCTTGTCGGTCATTATGGTAGCGGGGTTTGAATTTACAAGGATTACCTCAAGCCCCTCCTCTTTAAGTGCACGGCACGCCTGTGTGCCTGCATAGTCGAACTCGGCAGCCTGTCCAATGACGATAGGACCCGAGCCTATTACAAGAACTCTTTTTAAACTTTTATCCTTAGGCATTGTTCTTTCCCTCCTGAATCATTTCAATGAATTTATCGAAAAGGAACCCTGTATCGAGCGGACCAGCGCACGCTTCGGGGTGGAACTGCACGGTGAAGGCAGGCATATCGGTATAGGTAACGCCCTCACAGGTGCCGTCGTTAGCGTTGATAAAGCTTGCATAGGCATTCTCCGGAAGACAGTCTGTAAGCACCGCATAGCCGTGATTCTGGCTGGTTATATATACTCTGCCCGTCTTTGTGTCGGTCGCGGGCTGATTCTCGCCTCTGTGACCGTACTTGAGCTTTTGGGTTTTTGCTCCCTGTGCAACAGCAAAAAGCTGATGTCCGAGACATATACCGAAGGTAGGTATCTTCTCCCTGCTGAGTATCCTGAGCTGCTCTATGATCTCGGGATTATCCTGCGGGTCTCCAGGGCCGTTGCTGAGCATGATCCCGTCCGGCGCCATAGCCTTTATCTCCTCAGCTGTCGTATACGCGGGTACTATTGTAACATTGCAGTCTCTCTTTAAAAGCTCGCGGCAGATATTGCGCTTGGTGCCGAAATCCATAAGGACTACATTGTATTTGCCGTTTTCGGCATTGTGCTGCTCGGGCTTGTCTATTGTAACAGCCTTCACCGCCCCTGTGATCCTGAAAGCTTTAAGCGCTTCAGCCTCAGAGGGCTCAGGTCTTGTATATGTGAGTCTGGCATTCATTACACCATACTCTCTCACCGTCTTTGTCAGGCGGCGGGTGTCTATCCCGAAGATACCGGGTATGCCGTTATCCTTCAGGTAATCGTTTATATTCCCCTCGCTGCGGAAATTGGAGGGCTGCTCGCACCATTCTCTTACAACATAAGCACTGAGAAAGGGCTTCCTGCTTTCGGCATCGGAAAGATTGATCCCGTAATCACCGATGAGCGGGAAAGTCTGACATACGATCTGTCCATAGAAGCTCGGGTCTGTGAGCGCTTCAAGGTAGCCGGACATAGCAGTTGTGAAAACAAGCTCGCCGACGGTATCTTTTTCTGCGCCAAAGGCACGACCCTCATACACATCTCCATTCTCCAAAATTAGATAGGCTTTTTTCTCCATTTTTACCGATCCTTTCCGCTTTTCGTTTTTTATCTATGCCTTAAGGAGCTTTGTCCGGTAATTGCTTATCAACGGCGCTCAGCCCCGACACAAATGCATATCTGACCTAATTTTCATAGGTACTGAGCAGACGCTTGGCCACCTCCGCCTTTGTTATGCGAAGATCCATTGCCTGCTTTTCAAGGTATTTATGAGCCTGAGACTCGGACATCGAAAGATACTTTATCAGAACAGCCTTTGCACGGCTTATCGTTCTGTCATCGTCTATCTTTCTCAGAAGTCTGGTATTCTCCACCTGTATTCCTCTCATGCGGCAGGTGACTGCGTTCATCAGCCTGAGCGCCTTTCGGAACAGAGCCCTGCTCACCGGCTTTGCTATCACAAAAACACCGTATGAGCACACCTTTTCCTCAACTGCCGCCTCAAGCTCGCTTTTAACGAACATAATGACGCCCGAGCCGGTATTTCTTGCCGTTTCACAGGCAAGCTCGTCTGCGGGGACATCATGCAGGGGAGCGTTTATAAAAACGATGTCGTAGTCTTTTGAGGTCATGAGTCTGCGTGCCTCTGCGGCGCTGAACGTGCAGTCCTTTTCGGAATAGTTTTCAGAACCGATAAGCTCCGCAACTCTTTCCGCACCCTGTTCTGTTGCTGATACTATCAGTATCTTCTCCACAAGTACGACACCCTTCTTATTATTTTACAAAAAAACTGTCTCTCAATCAAGTATAACACCGTTTTTTTTAGTATTTTTCAAATTATCTCGAAATACCTTTCCTCCGATTGTCTGGTAAACTCTCCTCCCTGCAGGGAGCGGCTCACGGTATCGGATATTATATCAAGATAGTTCTGATAAATTGTCTCCGGCAGACAGCTCTTTACAAAGCTGCTTTTTCGTGCAAGCTCGCACGCCTGCTGCAGCGACTGCGGCAGAAAATCAGGATTTGACGAATAGCTTGACTCCGGCTGCAGCTCATATCTGTTCTCAATGCCGTCAAGTCCTGCATAGAGCAGCATTGAAAACGCAAGGTATGGATTGCAGGACGGATCCGGACTGCGAAAGTCCATTCTTGCCCTGTCCGTTCTGACATCTGGAACTCTGACCAGAGGATTCAGGTCGTGGTATGACCAGTCTATCGTATCGGGAGCCTTGAAGGAGCCGAAGCGAAGATATGAATTTGGCAAAGGGTCGAAGAACACCGTCATCTCTGCGGCATGCCTGAGCACACCTGCGATAAAATGCCTTGCAGACTCCGTCATTCCTTTCCCGTTCTCCTGAAAGATATTCTGACCGTTCTTCTTCAAGGAAAGGTTGATGTGCATTCCGCTGCCGCTGTTATCCGCCAGAGGCTTAGGCAGGAACGAGGCGTACAGCCCGTTTGCCTGAGCTGCGGTTTTCACCACCGTCTTGAAGGTAACAAAATCATCGGCACAGGTGAGAAGGTCGGAGTGACGGAAATCTATCTGATTCTGACCCGGGCCGCTCTCGTGATGAGAGGACAGAGGATTTATCTCCATTTCCTCAAGCGTAAGACATATCTGTCTGCGGATATTCTCTCCCTTGTCGAGAGGAGCTATGTCAAGATAGCCCGCCTTGTCGCAGGGGATCCTTGTGGGCTCTCCGTTTTCGTCAAGGCGAAAGAGATAGAACTCACAGGAAAGACCCGCCTTTGTTTTAAAGCCCATGCTTTCCGCAACATCAGCAGCCTTTTTGAGCACATTCCTGACATTCCCCTCAAATGGGGTGCCGTCCGGTTTTCTGATATCACAAAGCAGGCGGGCAACGCGGTCATGCTGGGGTCTCCACGGAAGTATCTTAAGAGTTCCGGGATCGGGAAATAGCATAAGATCGCTGCCTGTTCCCTCAAAGCCGTCTATGCTTGACGGGATTATCTGCACTCCCCGTTCAAAGGCTCTTTTCAGCTCCTGAGACATTATCGAGATATTCTTCATAACGCCGAAGATATCAAAGAATACCAGCCTGATAAACTTGACGTCATTTTCCTCGACAAACTGCAAAACGTCCTTTACAGTATATTTCAAGTTGATTTCCCCTTTTTGGATCAGATAAGACCCGTATGAGCTGCCTTTTGCAATGCTTTTTGAGCATACTGCGGCAGAAGCCCATTCTTCGGGTATTTTATTCAATTTATTATAATATCAGATTTATGCCGTTTTGTCTATCGCATATCGTTCACATTTATTACATTTTTTCAGTCTGCCGCCATTCGGAAAGCAAAACGGAGACGTCTTCCCCTTATTGCCTCAAGCCCTGTTTTATCATGAATAAAACATACCATAATACGGTAAAAAACTTGTTGCTTTTTCACAGTGCCGTCCACCTGCTTAACCGATGCAGCTTTCCTTGCCGAGAAAAAACACGGTATGCAAACGCATACCGTGCATGGAAGCTTCTTTTAAGAAAGCCTTGCTGACTGTCATTCTGTTCTCAGGGCAGTTACGGGATCCTTCTTTGCTGCCTTTCTCGACGGGATTATACCTCCGATAAGCGTGAGCACAATGCTCAGAAGCACCAGGATCACCGCATTGAGGACAGGCAGGAAGGCGTTTATATTATCCATGCCCGAAACCGCATGGATAACTATGTTTATAGGTATCAGCATCAGCATGGATACCCCTACTCCGATAAGACCCGCAAAGGCTCCGATAATGAAGGTCTCTGCGTTGAATACCCGGGAGATATTCCTCTTTGAGGCGCCTATCGCCCTGAGTATGCCTATCTCCTTTGTTCTCTCAAGTACTGAAATATAGGTGATAATGCCTATCATTATTGAAGAGACTATCAATGATACCGCTACAAACGCCATGAGAACATAGGATATTACATTGATTATCGTTGTAACCGACGACATCAGAAGACCGACAAGGTCAGTATAGGTTATCCTGTTGTCCTCGTCCGCAGTCTTGTTATACTCCTCTATGCACTCGGCTATCTTTTCCTTGTCCTCAAAGCTGTCGGCATAGATAGCTATTGACGAGGGTGCGTTTGCGCTGACGACTCCCAGCTTCTTCAGATTGTCGTCATAGCTGCCCGAGGAGATATACTTGTTATACATGGTTATCAGTATCTCCTTTGAGTCAGGTGTGTCGGTAAGGAGGAACTTATCGACAAGAGCAGCAAGCTCTTCCTCAGACATATGCTCTATATCAGGCTGCTGAGCGCCTGCTCCGCCCTGCTGAGAGGTCTGGGACGATGCGCTGTAGCTCTGATCAAGTGATGAATAGATCATGGTAACAAGCATTGCCTTCTCGCTCGTTTTCAGTGATCTCAGATATTTCCTTGCACTTTTCGCCTTTTCATCATCTGTGCTGGCTGTAAAGGGTATTCCGGTCAGCACATTTGTTGAAGGATCATTTCTCTGAGCTGTAACGACCTCACTGTTGTCAGTATATTCTATGATATAGTCGGTGAGCTCCTTTGTGTAGCCTATGGAGGAATTGATGAACAGCTTGTCGCTGCCCTCCTTAGGCTTGATGATCCCCGAGATCCTGACCTTTATCGCCTTGTCAAGCTTTTTCTCTATCCTTATCGTATCCTTTGAGATATCGTCATAGGTCCCTCTGCTGTTCTTTTCAAAAAGATCACAGGCGGGAATGATGTAGAAGTCCTTTGAGCAGACGTCCGCATAATTCATTTTTTCGGTACTTATCGTCAGCTCCTCGCTTTTATCGATGCTCTTGAGCAGGCTCCTGTATTCCTCCGTGGGGAGCAGCCCGAGCTTATAGAGTGCAAGCACAGGCACCTCGTTGTTTTTATCCAGAACAAGCACCGCTTCATCATATCTGTCGGGAAGAGCGCCGTAGACGACATCATAATTATCCTTGATCGCAGAGCTTATGCCTCTTCCGTTTGCCTGCGGGATAAGCTGCGAGACAACGGAGGTTCCGCCGAACATATTTGTTGCAGCCGCCGAAGAGAACGCCTCCGTGCTGCCGTATGACATCATCATGCCGATATTGGTCTTTTCCAGCTCGTCATCAACAAGAGTGCTGCCGTCGGAATTTACAAGATACTTATTGTCATCGTATGAGAACATCGAAAACTTTGTAGCATAGGAATATACAATGCCGTTTTCTCCGATATACTTGTGTATCTCACTGTCCTTATCGTCAAGATATTTCTTGAACTCGGTAAGATTATTCTGCGTTACCGTGGACGACATATCCACGAGCATCTGCATCCTCCTTGGATTTGAATAGACCGCATCAAATTCATGATCCACCTTGTCCGGTTCCTCTGAATCGTCAATGTTCATCATGCTTTTCAGATCTATCGTCTCGGCGTCTATCGAAATGGGATAGGACGACATCGTATCCCTCTGGATATCTGTTATATACTGGTTCACACCTGCGGAAAGCGCCTGTATCAGCGCTATCCCGATTATCCCTATAGAGCCCGCAAAGGAGGTGAGAATCGTTCTTCCCTTTTTTGTTCTCAGGTTATTGAAGCTGAGCGACAGTGATGTCAGAAGCGACATCGACGCTTTACCCATGCTCTTATGCTCAGGCTTCTCCTTGCTGTCCGGCTCAAAGGGGTTGCTGTCACCGGTTATTCTGCCGTCGCTGAGCCTGACTATCCTCGTTGCATATTTATCGGCAAGCTCGGGATTATGTGTGACCATAACGACAAGTCTGTCCTTTGCTACCTCGTTGAGCAGATCCATGACCTGAACGCTTGTTTCGGAATCAAGCGCGCCCGTAGGCTCGTCCGCAAGAAGGATATCAGGGTCGTTCACGAGCGCCCTTGCAATAGCCACCCTCTGCATCTGACCGCCCGACATCTGGTTGGGTCTTTTATGGAGCTGGTCACCGAGTCCAACCTTTTCAAGAGCCTCTTTAGCCCGCTTTTTTCTCTCTGCCCGGGATACCCCCGATATTGTCAGCGCAAGCTCGACATTCGAGAGTACCGTCTGGTGAGGGATCAGGTTGTAGCTTTGAAAAACAAAGCCTATCGTATGATTGCGGTATGAGTCCCAATCCCTGTCCTTATATTTCTTTGTGGATATGCCGTTGATTATCAGATCGCCGCTGTCGTAGCGGTCAAGGCCTCCGATCACATTAAGAAGTGTCGTTTTGCCCGAGCCGCTTGGTCCGAGGATCGCAACAAATTCATTGTCCCTGAAATTCAGGCTTACGTCATCAAGCGCTGTCTGGGTAAGCTCGCCCGTAACATATTTTTTATTTATATTTTTTATTGTTAGCAAATACATCGCCTCCTGTTTTCCGCTTCGTGACGGAAGCTGTTAAAAAATATTATATCATATAAAAAAAAGAGTGTAAATATACACATAAATAAATATGTACACCTACACCCTGTTATGGCACGAGGATATCCACAGGAAAAATGTTTCTTATCACCCCGAAGGCAAGCAGTATCACTGCGGTTATTATCAGCAGTACATTCTCCGCTTTGCTTATTCCTCTTTTGCCGTATCTGATATAACGATAGCTGTGTCTGATATATCCCGCCAGAAAGAACGGAAAAAGGCAGAAAACAACGCAGTTTGACGAAAATGCTGCAGGAATGTCAAAATGCAGCAGAGCGATGAACATTCTCGATATCCCGCAGCCGGGACAATACAGCTTTGTTACCGCTTTTATCGGGCATGGTATACCAAAGCCCGCAATAAGGTAAAACACGGAATAAATTAAGCCTATTGCCATAACTATGGCAACAGGCTTAATTGTTTTGAAAAATCTCTTTTTCATAAATGGCATTATGAACCTGCCTCAGCAAGCTTGTTGAGCTCATTCTGAGCAAGGATCATTGCAACCCACGAAAAACCAAAAATGGAAAGAATGAGATAGAGAACGGAGTTGTCTGTTGAAGGGAGACCTCTGTTCTTCTGAGCCTGCTCGATCTGCTTGCCGCGCTTGTACATCCAATAAATACCGTAGATACCACAGGTAACGATTGTAAGCACAAGAGCAAGAACTGCAGATACGTCTGATGAATCTCCTGCTGCTGTGTTTGTATCATCGTGCATGCAAATGAACCAATAGATACCGTAGATTCCGCATGTAATGATACTGAGAACAACACATAACGCAATATTTCTCTGCTGAATCATGATAATTCCTCCTTAAAACTATAAATCGGATATGCTTTTCAACATATCTTACAATTAAATTTTACAAAAAAATTCTATTTTTGTCAATGTAATAATCATAGAAAAATAATTCAGCTTGATCTAAACTTTAGCATACATATACAAACATATACAAAAATATGTAATTCTCTCAGTCGGGGCTTTGACATTCCTTTGCGGAAAAAGCTTTTCTAACGCAGCTTTGTTTATGTCTGATCCTCTCAGGAGGCTCCGTTCATTTCACGGAGCTTTCCAAGCATTTCAATGATCTTTTCCTTCTTAGCAAGCCCCGGAGAAAAAGCCGTTGCGTTTCCGCAAGCTGTTCCCAGAAGAAGCGCCTCCTCATAGCTTCCGCTGCGCTCATAGCCTGCTATGAAGCCGGCCACCATTGAATCTCCCGAGCCGACAGTATTGACTATCTTTTCCTTGACTATTCCCGTCCTGTGCTGTTTGCCCTGCTCGTCTATCAGCAGCGCGCCCTCTGACCCGAGCGATACCACAACATTCCTTGCGCCCATTTTTCTCAGCTCGGAGGCGCAGTCGATGATATCCTTCTCTGAGTTCATCTCCTTCATGAATATCTCAGAGAGCTCCTGTTTATTTGGTTTTATCAGGAACGGCTTATACCTCAGACATTCCGTCAGGAGCTTTTTAGTGGCGTCAACCACGATACGCACATTTCTGCCCTTCAGCCTTGACAGTATCCTGACATAAGCGTCCGTACCGAGGGTCTTGGGAATACTTCCCGCAAGAACTATCGTGTCGCCGTCCTGTATCATATCGGTCTTCTCGAGAAGCTGTGCAAATTCCTCCTCGCTGATATGAGGTCCCTGACAGTTTATCTCGCTCTCCTCTGCCGCCTTTATCTTCACGTTTATCCTCGATACACCCTCCTTAAGGGTAATGAAATCAGCATTTATGCCCATTTCATCAAGTCCCTTTATTATCGCCTCGCCCGTGAAGCCGGCAACAAAGCCAAAGGCCGTGCTTTTTATCCCGAGCTCGGAAAGAACTGAGGATACGTTTATGCCCTTGCCTCCTATGTAGTATTCTTCGCTGACAGTGCGGTTGGTTATCCCCTTAGTAAAGCTTTTCAGTCTCACGATATAGTCTATCGAGGGATTGAGTGTCACCGTGTAGATCATAATAAAACCTCCCTTATTTTATATACAGCTTTTTCAAAAGCCGGACGATCAGCTAACCGGATAAAGACTGCTCAGAACAGATCAGAACCGGACTATCCGAATATCCTCTTGAAAAATTCCTTTCCGTCATCAGAGAAAATGAATTCCGTTACCACCCTAAGCACCTCTAAGGTCAGACTGTTTGTTTTGCAGAGAGCCTTTCCGTCATCGGCGCTAAGCCGATCAAGCCTCAGAGTCAGTGTGTAATCTCCGAGATGATATTCATATCTCGTTTTTATATACAGCCTGCCATCCTTGAAATCCACATTCTCATTCTTGTCGGCAAAGCCGCTGAGAATGGAGTTTTTCACGATATCATGTATTCTCAGATCACCTATCTTTACTTCGTCAAGACTGAGAACAACAACTCCCTCCGAGTTGTCAAGCGTAAGATCGCAGACAGCCTGCACAGCAAGGTCATGCCCGAGAAGACGAATTCTGCCGTAAAGCTCGACAGGCTTGTCCTTTTGTAAATAGATCCTTACATTTTGGAGGAGCTTTGTTCCTCCGCAGAATTTTTTGTTGATGTAGGTGTTTATCTCCGTTTCGGAGGCTTCAAAGTTTTTTCCGAATACGGCTCCCTTAAGCACCGTGAACAGAAAGCCGTCGTCCGTTTCAGTCATTGTGTATTTATCCTTGATATTATCTCTGAAAGCAAGCGTCAGACAATAGCTGCCAAATATCATAACACCTGCAAGCAATATGGCGGTTATGGATATTATTACTTTCTTAGCCGCCGATCTTTTTTTATTCATCATACCGCCTCCGCTTCACCGTGATCTCTGAAAAAATGATATCAGACTGCCAAAGCCTGTATATTCCTGATGAGAAAAATATCAGACTGCGACACGGCTTATTTTTCAGATACTCAATAGCATTTCAGAGAGTATCTATTTCAGCTCCGCTATGGTGACTCCCGAATCCCCCTCACCAAAGGTACCGAGCCTGAAGGTACGCACTGAAGGGTGAGTTCTGAGATGCTTCTGTATCTCTTTTCTGAGGATCCCCGTTCCCTTGCCGTGGATTATCGTTATCTGGTGCAGGCCCTGCATGACTGCGAGATCTATTGCCCTGTCCACATCAAGTATAGCATCTGCGGCATTCTCACCCCTTACATCTACCTCTGTTGAGGCATTTACTCTCATGTCGTTCCTCACAGTGCGCACAACACTGCGTTTTGGCAGAGTAACGCTTTCCTGCCGGAGCAGACGAAGGTTATCAATCGGGACCCTGGTTTTGATTATTCCTGCCTGAACCAGCACGCTGTCCTTTCCTGTTTCAAGAACAGTAGCCTTCTTGTCTATATCGAAGATGAGCACAAGGTCACCGGGCTTAAGCGGACGCGGCAGCTTATACTCCTCCGTTTCTCTCTTCTTTACCGGGTCGGCAGCCTCCTCCATGTTGCGGATATCGGCTCTGAGCTTTGCTTTTTCCTCCGGAGTGATCTCCTTTTTCTTTCTTATAGCTTCAAGCTCGTCCAGAACGCCGTAGACCTGAGCCCTGGCTTTTGTTATGATCTGCTCGGCTTCGATACGGGCGTTCTCAAGCTCTCTGTCTTTTTTCTGTCTGCTTTGCTCCGCCTCTGTCCTTGCCTTTTCAAGCTCGGCGTATGCCTCCGCCTTTACCGCCTCCGCTTCGGCAAGTCTTTTTTCAAGCTCGTTCCTGCTCTCCTCCAGCTTCTGAACGACCGCCTCAAACCTGGAATTATCCATGGATACAAGCTCTCTCGCTCTGTTGACGACCTCCTCCTTTATCCCGAGACGCTCCGATATGGCAAAGGCGTTCGATCTGCCGGGCATTCCTATCAACAGCTTATACGTAGGTCTGAGCGTAGAAACGTCAAATTCGCAGCAGGCGTTTTCAACTCCCTTTGTTTCGAGAGCAAAGCTTTTAAGCTCCGCATAGTGGGTAGTCGAGGCTATTCTTGCGCCCTGCTCCCTCAGCTCTTCAAGAATGGCAGTAGCAAGAGCCGCACCCTCAACGGGGTCTGTTCCTGCGCCAAGCTCATCTATCAGCACAAGGCTCTTTTCATCGGCTGTGTCGAGGATACGTCTGATATTAGTGATATGTGCCGAGAAGGTGGATAATGACTGCTCTATGCTCTGCTCATCGCCGATATCCGCAAGCACGCTGTCAAACACAGAAAGCTCGCTGTTATCGGAGGCAGGTATCATAAGACCGCACATAGCCATCAGAGAAAGCAGCCCGAGAGTCTTGAGCGATACGGTTTTTCCTCCCGTATTAGGGCCTGTTACAACAAGGGTATCAAAGCTGACGCCAAGCTCTATATTAGTAGGCACCACCTTGTCCGCAGCGATAAGGGGATGTCTTGCGTTTTTCAGAACTATGCGTCCGCTGTCGTTCATTATAGGAAGGGTCGCCTTCATTTTATATGCAAGCTCCGCCTTGGCAAAAATTACATTAAGCTCAGTAAGTACACGGTAGCTGTCGCATATACTGTCCGCATAAGCTCCCAGCTCTGCGGAAAGCTCGGCAAGTATCCTGTCTATCTCTGTCTGCTCCTTGGAGCGCAGAAGCCTGATATCATTATTTGCCTCAACAACGCTCATCGGCTCAATGAATACCGTAGCGCCGCTTGATGACGTATCATGCACAAGACCCGCAACGGAGGAACGGAACTCCGCCTTTACGGGAATAACAAATCTTCCGCTCCTGATCGTCACTATGCTGTCCTGAAGATATTTCTGCATAGATGAGGAATGTATCAGCTTGTCAAGGCGTTCTCTGATCCTTGCTGCGGCAGCCGTGATCTTTCTTCTGATAGCGGCAAGCTCAGGAGAAGCGTTGTCGGCTATCTCGTCCTCAGAAAGAATATCCGAGGCGATCTTCGTTTCGAGGTATTTGTTCGGAGAAAGAGCATTGAATCTCATATCGAGACAGCTCTCCACAGAAGCAGATCTGTCCCTCCACTCCGAGACCGTGCGTATCACCCGAAGGAGCGCCGCCGCTCTCATAAGCTCAAGCGGAGTGAGCACTGCTCCTGCCTGCGCCCTTCTCAATGCGTTAGTCATATTATGCAGGTTTCCGAAGGAAGGGGCTCCGAAACGCGCAGAAAGAGAATGTGCATCGCTCGTTTCCTTTAATAGCTCCCTTACCTCGAATAAGCCGTTTGACGGCTCAATTGCAAGTGCAAGCTGAGCAGCGTCCTCAAAGGAGGTCTGCTCTGCAAGCTTTTCAAGTATTTTATCAAGCTCCAAGGCTTTATGATCTTTATTCATGATTATTTTCCTTTTTATTTTGTATCAATTGCGAAAGGCTCCCGTTACTTCACGGAAATGAGCATTTCATGTAAATGATTGTATCTGTTTATAGTAGTCGAGTGTATGAAAACGGGTATCAGAGATCGAAAGAATGAATTTTTCCGAACAATCTGAAAGCTGATGCAGTGAAACGTCCGACAGGCTGAACGAGAATATCTTTTTCGGTTCGGCAAGGGCTATAAATCTGAACGCCGTGACCGCTCCTCTCGAGAGCATACAAACAGACTGCTCGCCGTTTATACAGCCGGAACAGAAAAGTCTGTTGTTAACATAGTCGAAGAACATTGTGTCGCTGTCGTATTTTCCGCAGCCACAGCAATATATGATATCGGGCATAGAGCCGGAAAGAACAGCGAACCTTATCTCAAAAACGGTCTTTATCAGCTCAGGCGGTCTGTCCGTACTCGTCAGAACATGGAGACAGTTCAGCATAAGATCAAGAAGGTCGGACGAATACACGTTTTCAGGTATGTTCTTTATTGCAAGCTCACACATATACTGAGCAAGTGCAAGCCTTTGCAGGTCGAATTGTATGTTGTAAAAGGAGCGGATCAGTTTTGCTTCGTCGATCACATAGCTCGATCTTCCCTTATATATACTAAGATGCGAATAGCTCAAGGGCTGTGTAGAGGCAAAGTTCAGATTTTTCAGGTTCTTCGCCCCTCTCACAAAGCACCTGAGTATGCCGCTGCTTCTTGAAAGAACGGTAACGAGCCTGTCGTTATCTCCAACGGTCGTATCCGTCAATATCAGGGCTTCCATTTCCGTTTTCATTTTTATCCTCCGCTTGCTCTCCCACGCTGCAGGAGGGATAACCAAGCTTTATCCTGCAGTATGTGAGATAATCACTGACGCTTCCCGATTCTGCAAAATTCTGCCATGCGGTGTTTTCATCCATACATTTGCCGCCTCCGTTTCATATATAATGTATGGTATTATTATATCCGCTCAGCGTTGAATTATTACAGAAAAATTGTCATCGAATTATTTTATTTTGTATGATATCACTCATCAAAATTACTGCTGTCATATCCGAGGCTTCTGAGTATCGCCTCTCTGTTGCGCCAGTCCTCCTTGACCTTGACCCATATCTGAAGATTGACCTTACAGTCAAAAAATCGCTCCATATCCTGTCTTGCATAACTGCCTATCCTTTTGAGCATGGCGCCGCCCTTTCCGATTATCATTCCCTTATGGCTTTCTCTTTCGCAGTATATAACGGCGTCTATGTCAATTATCTCCTTGTCGGAGCGCTCCTTCATTCTTTCTACGAAAACCGCCGTACCGTGCGGAACCTCCTTTTCGAGCAGTCGGAGAAGCTTTTCTCTTATCATCTCAGCGGCAAGCACTCTTTCGGGCTGGTCGGTGAGAGTATCCTCATCAAAAAGAAAGTCCCCCTCATGTGCCTGAGCCTTCATCTCCTTTTTGAGGATATCTATACCTGAGCCGGTCTGTGCAGAGCACGGCACAACGGCGCAGAAATCAAAAAGCCCCGCAAGCTCCGATATCTGTCCTGCAAGCACGGTCTTATCATTCACCGTATCTATCTTGTTTATTGCAAGAGCCGCAGGCAGACCGAGAGAACGGAATTTTTCAATAAGCTGTTCTTCCTCCCTGCTGATCCTTTTGCCTGCCTCAGTAACAAGCACGCACATATCAACGCCGGCAACCGACTCATTTATAGAGCGCAGCATGAAGCGGTCAAGGTCGTTTCTCGGCTTGTGAAGCCCCGGCGTATCTATAAACACGAGCTGACAGTCCTCATCGGTGAGAACTCCCATTATCCTCGTTCTTGTAGTCTGCGGCTTTGATGAAACTATAGCTATCTTCTCGCCAAGAAGTCTGTTGAGTATTGAGGATTTACCCACATTGGGTCTTCCCACTATGGCAATGAAGGCCGTTTTTCTTTCACTCACTCTTATCTTCCTTTCTCTTTTTCTTCCTCCTCGGGAACACAATGAACAGTGCTGACAGAAAAGTCATTGCAAACAGCAGGCATGCGCCTGAGGGGTCGCACAAAAAGTGATCGTATACCCTTTTCCA
>ONFW01000226.1 GCA_900317215.1 uncultured Eubacteriales bacterium
AATAGCGTGCGCTATTTTGCTTGGCTCTTTGTTGATTTTTGAAAAGAAAAATTGCGTCCGACAAATCGTCGAACGCAATGCTTTGTGCGGCACTCGCCGCTTCTGGACCAACAGGGACTCGAACCCCGGACCAACCGGTTATGAGCCGGTTGCTCTAACCAACTGAGCTATTGGTCCTTGCAACATGAAGAATTATAGCACAATCGACTTAGATTGTCAATCCCTATCTTTAAGAATCATATTATATTTTGAAATTTTTTCAGCACGTCTGATTCAGAGGCCTGCGGCTTCTCCAAAAGCAAGTATGGCATTTTTTACACATTCGTCGCATGGGCAAAGCACCTTGCCGCCGGGATAGCCCTTTAACTCCTTGCAGGTGACTGCTCCGCATCTTTCTTTGAAAGATGTAATGATTTGTCTGCTCATTCTCATTGCTCCTCTGCCCTTGCAGCTCATGCCCGACACCATTACGGCTCCGATAAGAGCACCGCAGCTTCCTTCCATAGTTCCCATGCCTGAGCCGAAGCCGGAGGATAGCTGTGTCAGCACTTCTTCGCTGAGCCCCGTAAGATCGCTGAGCGCAGCGGTCACGGCCTGACAGCAGTTATAACCGCTGCTTTTCAGTTCAACGGCTTTTTTTGCGTATTCGTTTATATCCATAAATTTCATCCTTCCATATTATTTCTGATTTTATTTCGGAACCCTCTGCGGCTTGCTGCAGAGGCTGAGTTTTTCCTTGAGCTTTTTATTCAACTGACAGGTCTAATTATTCTTCGCAGATGATAAGCTCACGAGCGTATGGCAGTGTCTTGATGAAATCGCAGAAAATATGCCATTCATCAAGCTTGTGCGCCTTTCTTGCATGGTAGATGTTGATAAGCGTCTCGTAATTCATTGTGCAGGTGCGCATCTGATCGTAGCTTGACGGCAGGAGCTGAATGATGTCGTACCAATATTGCTTGTCCTTGGTCGTTATATATTTTTGCCTCAATTCTTCAAGCTTATTTATAATTAGGTTCATAACGCTGAGAGTATCCTCGTCCATTTTGTCGCAACTGAACTGCGAAAGCTCAAAGGGGGCCGAGGTTATTTTATGCATAGTGCTTGTAGAGTTTGCGACCGTGGCAACCTTGTAGGTGTCATATTCCTTCCACCAGTACATAGGGGCAGTAATATCAACGGTTACAAAGATCTGCCGAAGATATTTTCTGTGGTCGCTTCCTGCCTTTCTAAGTCTCACCGCAAGGGAGAGATCGTTCTCGCCCAAAATAAAATTGCCCTCATCATCATAATAGCTGTCGGATCTTGCCCAACTGTTCATTGGATTTCTTGCGCCCCTGATGGCGTTTTTAAAATTCATTACCTCAGCATTTTTTACAGAAAGCATCGTTTGCACCTCTCTTTATTTTTTTCTTTTTCTGAAAGCTGTAGCAAAGCTTCGTTATCAACCCGTCGGGAAGAAGTCTTTTTACGAATTTAAGGCTCTTGATAGTGAATGACGGCACTATAAACATCTTTCCCTTCATCAGTCCATCCAGAGCCTGATGCGCTGCTGCTTTGCTTGTTATCGGAGTGGCGGAGAAGCTCACGCCTGCAACATCGTTAAACTCGGTATCAACAGGCCCGGGACAAAGGGCGCATACCCTGACCCGGCTGTTTTTCTGTCTGAGCTCCTCGCGGATAGCTCCTGTAAGACTGACCACATAGTTTTTGGTGGCATAGTAGGTCGCCATATAGGGGCCTGAGAAAAAACCGGCTATTGAGGCTACATTAAGGATATATCCCCTGTTTCTTTTGATAAAATCCTGAAGAAACAGCTTTGTCAGAACATGAACAGCGGTTATGTTAGTGTTTATCATTCTCAGCTCAGTGTCAAGATCAGTCTCGTCAAAGAAACCGCACGCTCCGAAGCCCGCGCAGTTTACCAGCATTTCGATATTGTGCGGCTGTAAAACCTCGTGCAGCTTTTTACATTCCTCAATGCTGGAGACATCACAGCGGATACATTTTGCGGGTTTTCCGAGTTCTTCCTTCAGCGCCTTCAGTCTGTCTGCTCTCCTTGCAACGAGAATAACATCCCAGCCTCTTATGACAAGCTCACGTGCGATATCTCTGCCTATTCCGGAGCTTGCTCCTGTTACAAGCGCGAGCATATTATTCAGCCTCCTTTATTCTATATACCTCAAAGGCGTTTTTCTTGGTGATCCTGAGCACCTCTGCAACAGGAATACCCTTTATTGAGGAAATACATTCTGCGGTATGGATTATCATGCCGGAGTCGTTTCGTTTTCCCCTGAAGGGTACCGGAGCGAGATATGGACAGTCAGTTTCAAGGACTATCCGCTCAAGTGGAGTATCACGAACGACATCAACGGCTTTTCTTGCGTTTTTAAAGGTTACAACTCCGCCCATGCCTATATACATTCCAAGCCTTACGGTTTCCGCAGCCATTTCCCTGCTTCCCGAAAAGCAATGGACGATCCCCTGGGGTCTGAATTTCCTGATGATGTCGAGGATATCTCCGTGCGCTTCCCGGTCGTGTATCGTTACGGGCATAGAAAGCTCGTGAGCAAGCTCAAGCTGTGCCTCAAACACCTTTTTCTGCAGCTCCCGGGGAACATCGTAATAATAGTCAAGGCCGATCTCACCGATAGCAACTGCTTTCTCATCCTTTGCAAGCTCTCTTATTGTTTCAAGCTGAGAGAGGCTGTTTTCATCAGCACATTCGGGGTGTATCCCCACAGCGGCATATATTTTGTCATATCGGTGTGCAAGCTCAAGACTCATTTTCGATGTCTCAACGGTAGTTCCCTGATTGACTATTCCGCATATATTATCCGCAAAAAGTCTGTCGAGCAGCTCATATCTGTCTTCATCAAAGGCACTGTCATCATAATGTGCATGTGTATCAAAAATATCACTCATATCGTTGTCCCTCTTAATTTATGTTACATATAAATTATAGAATAAACCTGCGGCATTGTCAATTTTCTGAATCGTGATAATTTGAAAACTCATTTTGCAAAGCATCAAGGAGATGACTAATGCCGGCATGCGAGACTGCGGGGAAAAGAATTTCAAAAAGAGCTTTTTCTTATATAGATAATGTCAATGTTTCTTTTTATATTTCTCTTTATTTTTTTCAAACACTGTGGTATAATCGACAGGAAATATTATTTTAT